>CAZZML010000285.1:0-4628 GCA_964654735.1 uncultured Roseivirgaceae bacterium
CAACATGTCCATATTAGATAATACAAAAATGCTGTCCTAGTTAGAACTTAGCCGAATTTAGTAATGTTTGTAAGAGCTATTACCGTTTATATAATCATAATCCACTCTATCGATAATAAGCAACCAATCATCTATAATTGCAAGCTGTAATCGTTTAAACATCGTTCAACACCAGTAGATTTATGAGAAAAACCGCTATTCTGCTTTTAAGCTTATTCTTAGTTGTGTCAACTGTAAGGTCGCAGCATATTCAAAAAAACTCCTCACAAATTTTAAACGACCTGAAGAAACTCAACGTACTTGGTAATGTATTGTATTGGGCAGCCCACCCCGATGATGAGAACACAAGACTCATAGCCTATTTTGGCAACGAAGTACTATTAAATACGGCCTATTTGGCTGTTACTAGAGGAGGTGGAGGGCAAAATTTAATAGGCCATGAACTAAGAGACGGACTTGGTGTAATTCGTACACAGGAATTACTAGCTGCACGTAGAATAGATGGTGGACAGCAGTTTTTTACAAGAGCTAGCGATTTTGGCTATTCAAAAACGGCTGCGGAAACGCTTGAAATTTGGGATAAAGACAAGGTGATTTCCGATATGGTATGGACGATTAGAACCTTTAGACCTGATGTAATTATCACACGCTTTCCGCCTGATAAAAGAGCAGGCCATGGACACCATGCTAGCTCCGCCATTTTAGCTGAAGAAGCTTTTAAATTGGCTGGAGATAAGAAAGCATATCCGGAGCAACTTGTATTTGTATCTGTTTGGCAACCCACTCGATTAATGATTAACTCTGGCCGCTGGTGGGATAAGGAAATTGAAAAACAACCCAACACCATTAAAATTGATGTGGGCACCTATAGTTCCAATTTAGGTATTTCCTATACCGAAATGGCTGCCATAAGCCGATCGCAACATAAAAGTCAGGGGTTTGGAGCTACTCATTTTAGAGGTTCACAGTTTGAATATTTAAAACCTGTGCTAGGAGAGCCTGTGCAGTCAAATTTGTTTGAAGGCATTGATTTGTCTTGGGCTAGAGTTGGGGAAGCTAAGTTGAGTAACGAGGTAAATGAAATAATTGAAAATTACGATCCTTCTCATCCAGCCAAATCTGTGAATGCATTGCTTAACTTAAGAACCAATATTAAAAAAGTGAAGGATGAGTTTTGGAGAGTTAAAAAGCTGAAAGAAGTTGATAATTTAATTAGGCAATGTGTAGGTTTATTTATGGAGGCTATTGCAACTATACCTTTGGTTGTCCCAGGTGATTCGCTACATATTAAACTAGAATTAGTAAATCGTAGCACCATTCCTATCACTGTTAAAGAAACTTCTATTAGTAATTATGATTATAAAGAGCCTATTGTGCTTGCCAATAACAAAAAGCAAATTCACGAAATTAGTTTTGAGACTTCTATATCTAAACCTTATTCCAGTCCTTACTGGCTAAATAATAAGTCAACTATTGGTATGTATGCAGTTGAAAACCAATTATTGCGAGGCACACCTGAGAACAAGGCTGCCTATTTCGTGTCGGTTTCCTTGCTAATAAAGGGTGACGAGTTAACCTACAAAATACCAGTAGAATATAAATGGACCGATAGGGTAGTGGGTGAATCATACAGACCACTAACTCTTGTTCCACCTGTGGTGGCTTCATTTGATGACCCAGTATTGATTTTTGAAAATGGAAATTCGCAACTTGTTGGGGTTAATGTAAAAGCAAATAAGCTAATTGATAATTCAATAATTGAATTGAGTTTGCCAGAAGGATGGAAATCTATTCCTGCCCAAATAGAGGTTAAAAAACTAAAAGAGGGTGAAAGTAAGCGCATTGTGTTTGAAATTGTGCCTGCAAATTCAGAATCCTCTGTAGATGAAATTTACATTAAGATGAAGGTGGATGGGGAAACTTACCAAAACTCTATGCAAACTATTGGGTATGAGCATATACCGCACCAAGTGCTACTTCCTAAAGCAAGTGCCAAAGCGGTTAGTTTAGATGTTACGCTTGGAGCTAAAACGGTTGGCTATATTATGGGAGCTGGAGATCAAGTGCCTCAGGCATTAGAACAAATGGGTATAAAAGTATGGGTAATGAGTGAGGCGGATATTACTTCTGAAAATCTACAAACTTTAGATGCCGTTATTTTAGGAGTTAGAGCCATTAACACCCAAGCCTATCTAAAAGATAAGAAAGAAGTTTTACTTGACTATGTAAACCAAGGAGGAACTATGGTTACCCAGTATAATACCACTCGCAGAATAGATTGGAAAACCTTTGCCCCTTATAAATTAACATTTTCTGGTGGCTCCGCAGGTAGCAGAGTAGCCGAAGAAAATGCGACAGTAATCATTACTGAAAGTAAATCAACCGTTCTAAATTACCCAAATACTATCTCAACCACTGATTTTGATGGCTGGGTACAAGAACGCGGCTTGTATTTTCCAAGTGCATGGGACGATAATTATGAGGCTCCCTTAGCCATGCAAGATACGGGTGAAAAAATGCACAACGGAAGCTTACTAATTGCTCAATATGGCAAGGGTCATTATGTTTATACAGGTCTTAGTTTTTTTAGAGAGCTTCCTGCCGGTGTACCTGGTGCTTATCGGCTTTTTGCAAATATTATTTCTTTAAGTAGTAATCCTAATACAAGTATTAAATCAAAATAATTTGTTCGAATTTTTAAAAACACCTGAATACACTAAGGCTCCAATTTTAGGAACTTGGAAAGCCTATTATCTTGTTTCCGTAGGATTATTTATTTCGGAGATTCTTTTGTTTACATTTTTATCAGCCACTTACTAAATGAATAGTATCGATTTTATTGTTCTGTTTGGCACTATGCTTAGTATAGTACTTTACGGAATTTGGAAAACACGAAAAAGCCACGACCTTCAAGGATATTTACTTGGTGATAACTCCATGAAGTGGGGTACTATTGGCCTTTCTGTAATGGCTACACAAGCAAGTGCTATTACATTTTTATCTACACCAGGGCAAGCCTACCAAGATGGAATGGGCTTTATTCAATTTTATTTTGGTATGCCTTTGGCCATGATAATTCTGTCAGCGGTGGTAGTTCCCCTTTATTATAAGCTAAAAGTATTTACGGCCTATGAATTTTTAGAACAACGATTTGATTTAAAATCGAGGGCATTAACCGCATTTTTGTTTTTAATATCAAGAGGGTTGGCTGCCGGAATAACCATTTATGCGCCTGCTATTATTCTAACCTCAATCCTTAATTGGGATATAAACATCACTATTTTAATTATTGGTGTGATTGTAATAATTTATACAGTTTCAGGAGGAACAAAGGCAGTGGCCGAAACCCAAAAACAACAAATGATTGTGATAATGGGTGGAATGTTAGTAGCATTTATTGTGCTCCTAACCAAATTGCCAGAAAATGTAGGTTTAAATGAAGCCTTAACTGTTGCCGGTAAAATGGGAAAAATGGATATGATTGATTGGGAATTTGACCCTACCAACCGTTATAATATATGGTCGGGCATGGTTGCTGCTCTATTTTTGTTTCTAGCTTATTTCGGTACAGATCAATCACAAGTTCAGCGGTATTTGTCGGGCAAGAGCATTAAAGAAATTAGGCTTGGACTTTTGTTTAATGGGGTATTTAAAATTCCTATGCAATTTTCTATTTTATTAGTAGGAGTACTGGTATTTATCTTTTACCAGTTTACAATGCCACCCATGTTCTTTAATCAATCTGAGCTAGACAAACTAGAAAATAGTAAATACGAGCAAGAATATTCGGTTCTTAAGAAGGAACATCAAGCTGTTTTTGAGGCCAAAAGAGCCAAACTCGAAGAATTTGTATTGGCTGATAAAGCAGGTGATACTATTAAAGCAGATGCTCTTTCGCAAGACATTAATGAACTTAATACTAAGCAAGATGCTATTAAGGCAAACACGGTTGGTTTAATGCAACAAGTAAATGAAGACGTAGATGCCAAAGATTCCGATTATGTGTTTATAACTTTTGTGATGAATTACTTACCTCATGGGCTAATTGGGTTGCTCATTGCGGTAATCTTTTCTGCAGCTATGAGTTCTACTTCTTCAGAGTTAAACGCCCTAGCATCTACTACCACTATTGATTTTTATAAGCGAATGGTAAATAGTACAGGCTCTGATGCTCACTATCTTTTTATGACTCGTTTATTTACAGCTTTTTGGGGTGTACTTGCTCTTATGTTTGCCATGTTTGCCTCCCAATTGGATAATTTAATTCAGGCTGTAAATATCCTTGGTTCTGTTTTTTATGGGCCTATTTTAGGAATTTTTATAGTTGCTTTTGGAGTTAAATATGTAAAGGCGAATGCAGTATTTATTGCTACGTTTGTATCCGAAGGAATTATTATCTGGCTTTACTTTTTAACTAGGTCTGGAGATTTAGGAATTTCATACTTATGGTTTAATCCCATTGGAGCTTTATTGGTTGTAGTTATAGCAATTTCATTGCAAACAGTTATACCTACCAGTGTAAAAAAAGTTGACTCATAAAAGAATCATTTTCAATACTTTTTTATATTTTTAGTTACTGTCATCCGAGTAAAAAATCTAACATTAAGAATATCTTAGAAAGACACCCC
>CAZZML010000286.1:0-4620 GCA_964654735.1 uncultured Roseivirgaceae bacterium
ACAGAGCAAACAAGGCTCCGAAGATGGCAAAGGGTGTTCCTAGTAAAATACTAAAAGGCAGCGACCAACTTTCGTATTGGGCTGCGAGAATTAGAAATACAAACAAGAGTGAAAATGATAATATCATCATTAAGGAGCCTGAAGCTTTTTCTTCTTGAAACGACATCGCATTCCAAGTATAACTCATATCCTGAGGCAGCACCTCTTTGGCAACTTCCTTCAGTGCTTCTCGAGCCTGCACCGAAGTAAATCCGTCTGCCGGCCCTCCTGTAACTTCCACCGATCGGTAAAGGTTGAACCTGGTAGTATAATCTGGCCCAGAAATAGGCCTTATGGTTGCAACGGTTGCCAGTGGCACCATTTTACCTTCATTGTTTTTAATAAAAAAATTATTAATCTGAGATTCATCTACCCTGTATTCGGGCTCTGCCTGAATATATGTTTTATACAACCTGCCAAAACGGGTAAAATCATTTACATAAGCTCCTCCCATAAAAGCACCAACGGTAGTGTATAAATCGTTGAGTTTAATACCTAACTTCAATGCTTTTTCCTTATCAATATCCATATAACGTTGGGGCACATTTGCCTGAAAAGTAGTAAAGGCTTTACCAATTTCGGGCCGGGCATTAGCGGCTTTTATAAATTTCATGGTGTTGGTTGCTAAATAGCCGGGATCGTTACCACCCTTATCCTGCAACATAATGCTAAACCCCGAGCCATTACCTAAGCCCGGAATGGCCGGTGGCCCAAAGGCAAACACCTGAGCTCCTTTAATATGCACGGCAAGCTGCATGTTTACTTTGGCTACAATTTCTTTAGCTGTAGCTTCTCTCTCCGACCAATCGTTTAATGACACAAAGAAAAAACCTGTGTTGGATGTCATTGCTCCGGATAAAATACTAAAACCTGTAGCTGTTGTTACAAACTCTACTTCTTCAATATCCATCAATATTTTTTCAACATCCTTGGCTATTACATCCGACCGCTGAATAGAAGCCGCATTGGGCAGCTGCATGTTTACCATAAAATAGCCCATGTCTTCTTCAGGAATAAATCCACCTGGCACAAAGCTTCCAAAAATGCCAGCAGCAACGGATAATATCACAATAAAAATGGCACTTCTTTTAAGCTTACGAGTTACAATATTGGTAAAGCTCATATACCCTTCGGTGGTTTTCTCGATTCCTTGGTTAAACTTCTTAAAAAACCAACCTAAAGGGCCGCCATACGGTTTAGGCTCTTTTAATAATAAAGAGCATAATGCAGGGCTTAGAGTAAGCGCATTTACCGAAGACACAATAACCGAAACTACAATGGTAATGGCAAACTGTTGGTAGAGCAGCCCTGTAATACCAGCCATACCAGCCACTGGAATAAACACGGCAATAAGCACCAAAGTGGTGGCTATTACGGGAGCCGTAACCTTAGACATGGCGTCCAATGTTGCGGCTTTGGTTTTCATACCCTTAGCAATATTTACCTGCACAGCCTCAACTACTACAATGGCATCGTCAACCACAATACCAATGGCTAAAACCAACCCTAAAAGCGACAATACATTAATGCTAAATCCTAACCCAGGAAAAAACATAAACGCACCAATTAATGATACAGGAATTGCTAACGTTGGAATCAATGTTGCTCTCCAATCTTGTATAAAAATAAATACCACCAAAACAACCAGCACCAAGGCTATTATTAGGGTAACCACAATATCTTTAATTCCAGCAGTAATGGGTGCGGTAGAATCGAGCGACACATCGTATTTTATACTTTCAGGAAAGCTGTTTTTTAGCATTTCCATTTCAGTAATTATATTTTCGGCAAGCTCTACTGCATTAGAACCGGGTGCCTGATAAAGTGCAACAATCGCAGCGGTTTCCCCATTAAGCCTCGGAATCATACTGTAGGTTTCTACCCCTAAGTTTACCGTAGCAACATCTTTTAGCTTAATTTGAGAGCCATCTTTTTGGGTTCTTACCACAATTTCGCCAAATGCTTCGGGCGAATTAAACCGTTCGGGCAAACGAACTGTATATGTAAATTCTGTGCCCGGTGGCGATGGCTCCGCGCCAAATTTACCTCCTGGTACAATTAAATTTTGCTCGTTTATGGCATTTATAATTTCAGGTACTGTTAGCCCCATTTGAGAAAGCCTATCTGGCTTTACCCAAATTCGCATGGAGTAATTGGCCGCACCCATTACATCTACTCTACCTATTCCCTTTACCCTTGCTAATTGGTCTTTAATATTAATAAGGGCATAATTGCCTAAAAAATCCTGATCGTACCTGCCATCGGAGGTTAAGGTTACCAGCATTAAAATATTGGGCAATGACTTTTTGGTGGTAACACCAAACTTAGTAACCGCTTGGGGCAACTTAGCAGAAGCAGCAGATACACGGTTTTGAGATAATACCGTATTCATATCTGGGTCTGTGCCTACATCAAATGAAACCTCAATAGTCATAGTTCCATCATTGGAGTTGGTTGATTTCATATAAATCATATTATCAACTCCATTAATTTCTTGCTCTAATGGCGTAGCCACAGATTCTTCTACACTAATTGCATTGGCACCTGTGTAAGTACCTCGAACCTCAACAATGGGTGGAGTTAAGTTCGGGTACTGCTCAATAGGCAGGCCTATCATTGATACACTTCCAACAATAACAATGATGATTGCAATTACCATCGCTACAATAGGGCGATGTACAAAAAAGTTTCCTTCGTTCTCAGCCATATTATTTTAACTCAGTTGATTGACTTTGAAACTCTACTACTTTAGGCATTACTTGCATACCAGAACCTACTTTTTGAAGGCCTTCCAACACAATTCTATCCGTTTTTTCTAGTCCCTCTTTTACGATATAATAATCGCCATATTTGGCTTTTATTTTTAATTGCTTCGCTTCAATTTTATTCTCTGTGTTTACAACATACACTGAATACTGACCCTGTAACTCTGATACAGAGCGCTGGGGTATTAATAATGCATTTCTTACATTTTCGATAGGTATTTTTACTTTGGTGTACATCCCTGGGCGCAATAATTTTTCAGGGTTAGGAAAAGTAGCTTGCACCAACATCGACCCTGTTGAAGGATCTACATTTCGATCAATAAAATCAACAAATCCTGTATATTTATAATCATGTCCATCGGCTAAGATTAGGTTTATTTCGACCTTATTTTCATATTCTGGGTTTTCCCTTTTTTCTTTAATATCATCTCGATATTCTTTTGCTAATTTTAAGTACTGCCTTTCGGTGATAAAAAATTGCACCCGAATGGTATCTATTCTTGAAACTGTATTTAGAATTACTGGATTTGGATCTCTCCCTACAAACTCTCCAATTTTAGCTTCTGTTCTACCAATAATACCTCTAATTGGAGATTTCATTTTCGTATATCCCAAATTAATCTGCGATGTTCTCATATTGGCTTTGGCCGCAGCTACAGAAGCAAGTGCAGCATCATAGGCAGCCTGGGCGGCATCTAAGTCACTTTGGCTAACTGCATTTTTCTCTGCTAGTGGCTTGTACCTGTTTAATTCCTTTTCTGCATTTACAAGTTTTGTTTTGGCTTCGGCTACTTTACTCTGCTGAGAAGCCACATCTGCAATAAAAGGCTGTGCATCTATAACGTATAATAATTGCCCCTTTTTAACTGCCTGCCCTTCTTTAAAAGAAATACCTTCTAAAAACCCTTCTACCCTCGCTCTAATAGGAATATCGTATAATCCAAAAGCCTGCCCTACAAACTCACTATAAATAAGCACATCTTTTTGAATTACTTCAACCACTTGAATCTCCTGAGGTTGCTGTTTTTCCTGCTTTTCCTTCTCATTACAAGAAGATATAAGCACGCTCACAATTAAAACTAATAGAAGGTTATATTTCATGGTTTTCACTATTCTCATTTTTGTAAAAATAATATGCTAAATATTTATTCGCAATGATACGAATTATTCATTTCTTAGAACCCATTAAAGGCAAAAGAGCCCCAACTTTTAGCATATAGGCTGCGTATGCAGGTCTTTTTTGCAGAAGATGTTTATCCATCATTGGAATGGAAATAAAAACAAATAATAAAGCTATGCCTATTGCCCCTGAACTTATATACCAAGGAGTATAAGTATTGATAGACATAATATACAGTCCCCACCAAAATAAAATTTCACCTAAATAATTAGGATGCCTTATACTACTCCAAATACCCGTAGATAGTACGCCCTTACTCTCTGCTGTTTGCTTAAACTTCTGTAATTGATTGTCACTGACATATTCTAATAGTATCCCAAAAGAAGCGAGCAGTACCCCAAACCAATTTAATAATGTGAAAGGTTCATTAGAAGTAAAAATATAGGCTAATGGAATACTTGCAAGCCATACCAGTAAAGTTGGGAATAAATGAATACCTAAAAAGTTAATCATTATGTACCACTTACCCGTAGTATCTTGTAGCTTCAAGTAGCGCCAATCTTGTTGATGCATCCCCTGCCAGCCTCGAGCCCAATTATGTGTAAGCCTAATTGCCCATATAAATACCAGAAAGGCGGTAACTCCCCAAACCAAATAATTAGGAATTGCCATAGTACTATACCACCAATACATAAT
>CAZZML010000287.1:0-4617 GCA_964654735.1 uncultured Roseivirgaceae bacterium
GCACTACGAAATGACGTTCTTTAAGTTTTTAGCAAATAGCAACATGTCCTTTTTAAATAATACGAAAATACTGTTCTAGTTAGAACTTAGCCGTTTTTTCTTAAAACGGCCTTGTAATCGCGAGGCATTATTTTGATAAATTTTCCAAATTCAATAGCCCAGTTATCAAGGATAAATTTCGCTTTTACTGAATTTGTATGTTTAGTATGTGACTGAATGAGCAGTTTCAGTACTTCTTCGTCATCTTTATCTAAAGGATCGATATCTACCATTTCAGGATTGATACGAGCTAGCACTTTTGCATCACTTTTATAAATATATGCTTCGCCTCCACTCATGCCTGCGGCAAAATTTCTTCCAATTTCTCCTAAAACCACCACAGTTCCTCCTGTCATATATTCACACCCATGATCTCCAACTCCTTCTACTACCGTTTTTACACCAGAGTTACGAACAGCAAACCGCTCACCGGCCATACCACATATAAAAGCCTTACCTGAGGTAGCCCCATAAAATGCCACATTACCAATTATCTGGTTTTTAGAGGCTTCAAACTCCGATTCTTTGGCAGGATAAACAGAAATTTCAGCTCCCGAAAGTCCTTTCCCAAAGTAATCGTTCGCTTCTCCTTCTATTGAAAAAGAAACGCCCTTTGCTGCAAAAGCCGCAAAACTTTGCCCGGCCGAGCCTTTAAAATCAAAATTTATGGTTCCATCTAGCAGACCTTCGCCTTTGTATTTTTTAGAAATTTCATTCGATAAGATTGTTCCTACCGCTCGATCCGTACTTTTAATCGCAAAAGAAGCTTCTACTTTTTTACCTGATTCTAGGGCTTCCTTTGCCTCTTTAATGAGTTGCCAATCTAATGAATTCGATAGTTCGTGGTCTTGATCTTTTTGCTTAAAGGAGCCATCTTCTAGTGCTACCTTTTCCTTAAATAGAATAGGAGAAAAATCAAGGTTGCTATATTCAGAATTCTTTACAGAATCCAATAGCTTCAATCGATCCACTTGTCCTACCATTTCATTAATAGTTCTAAAGCCAAGTTCTGCCATAATTTCGCGTAAGTCTTCCGCTAAAAATTGAAAGAAATTAACCACGTGATCTGCTTTACCTGCAAACTTATTTCGGAGATCTTTATTTTGCGTTGCAATTCCAACAGGACAAGTATTAAGATGACATTTTCTCATCATAATACAGCCTTCTACTACTAAGGCGGCAGTAGCAACTCCCCATTCTTCTGCACCTAATAAGGTAGCAATTGCCAAATCTTTGCCTGTTCGCATTTGCCCATCGGCTTGTACAGTGATTCTGTTGCGAAGCTTATTTTTTAACAAGGTTTGATGAGCTTCGGCTAAGCCAAGCTCCCAAGGTAAGCCTGCATGTTGAATAGAGCTAATGGGTGATGCTCCCGTGCCACCATCATGACCAGCAATGAGAACAACATCTGCTTTGGCTTTTGCCACACCTGAGGCAATGGTACCTACACCTGCTTCTGACACCAGCTTTACATTTATTCTAGCTTCGCGATTTGCTCTTTTTAAATCAAAAATAAGCTGTGCCAAATCCTCGATGGAATAAATATCGTGGTGAGGAGGTGGCGAAATTAACCCCACTCCAGGTGTTGAATGCCGAACTCGGCCAATCCAATCGTCTACTTTGTGGCCTGGTAGCTGCCCTCCTTCTCCTGGCTTAGCCCCTTGCGCCATTTTAATTTGAATTTCATCAGCATTAGTTAAGTAGTAACTAGTTACACCAAACCTACCCGATGCCACTTGCTTAATTGCAGATCGTTCCCAATCGCCATTCGCTTTTTTCTCATAACGAGCATCATCCTCTCCTCCTTCTCCACTATTGGATTTTGCTCCAATTCTGTTCATCGCAATGGCCAATGTACTGTGGGCTTCGTACGATATTGAACCAAATGACATGGCTCCTGTAGCAAACCTTTTTAAAATGTTCTCGGCAGGTTCTACTTCTTCTAAAGGAATTGGAGATTGATTGGTAAACCCAAGTAGGCCTCTTAAAGTGATGGCCTCTTTTAGCTGCTCGTTAATTTTATGAGCATATTGTTTATAAACCTTATAATCGTTTGTCCTTGTGGAGTGTTGTAATAAACGAATTGTTTCTGGGTTAAATAAATGCCTTTCTCCTTCGTGTTTCCATTGATAAACTCCACCTTCTTCCAAAATTTCTCCATCCACATTAATAGATGGGTAAGCTTTTGAGTGCTGCTCAATTACCATTGTACTAATCTCAGAAAAACCAAGTCCTTCAATTCTTGATACAGATTTAGTGAAGCTCCTTTCTACTACAGTAGAATTAAGACCTATAATTTCAAAAATTTGAGCTCCTTGATAAGACTGTAGCGTTGATATTCCCATTTTAGAAAACACCTTTCTAAGTCCGTAACCAATAGCACTAATGTAATTTTCTTCAGCTTTTTTTGCCTGTAATCCTTTCGCAAGCAGATTTTCCTCTTGTAATTGCTGAATGGTTTCTAAAGCTAAATAAGGGCATACTGCATTGGCACCATACCCAATTAGTGTTGCAAAATGATGGGTTTCTCGTACATCGCCAGACTCAACAACTAAAGAAGAAGTAGCACGCAATGCATTTTTTACTAGAAATTGATGAACTGTACCCAACGCTAAAAGAGAAGGCAAGGCTACGTTATTTTCTCCAACTAATTTGTCTGATAAAATTAAGATTGTTGCTCCATATTTTATGGACTCCTCCGCTTTTTTGCAAAGCTTATCTAGTACTGCAATAATCGATTCTCTCTTATCAAATGTGGTATCTAGCACAGCAGAGGTAAACCCGTGTGCCGGAAGTGCCTTTAACCTTGCTATATCGGCATTGCTAAGCACAGGCTGATCTAAATGAATTTGTTTACAATGGGCTGGGGTTGAATCTAGTGCATTTAAGTTTTTACCCAAACTTGAATACAGTGACATCACCATTTTTTCCCGAATTGGATCAATAGGCGGATTGCTTACTTGAGCAAATTGTTGTTTAAAAAAATTGGAAAGGTGTTGATATTTTTTAGACAAAGGTGGCAATGGAATATCTATTCCCATTGAGCCCAAAGGTTCAATAGCTGAATTTGCCATTGGCCCTAAAACAATTTTCAAGTCTTCTTGCGAATACCCAAATGAAACTTGTTTTTTTAATAAATCAATATTAGTCGAAGGTTCTTCTACTTTAACTTCAGGCAAATCTTTAAGTTCAACCTTGCCCTCTTTAAGCCACTCTTTATATGGCTTTGCTTCAACTAAGTCAGCCTTAAGTTCTTCATCGCTTATAATTCTGCCTTGTTCTAAATCAACTACAAACATTTTTCCTGGCTGTAAACGACCTTTCATCAATATTTGCGATTCATCAATGGGTAAAACACCTGCTTCAGAAGCCATTACCACAACATCGTCTTTGGTAACTAAATACCTCGAAGGGCGAAGGCCATTCCTGTCAAGGGTTGCTCCAATCACATTTCCATCTGAAAAGGAGATAGACGCTGGCCCGTCCCAAGGCTCCATCAAAGAAGTGTGGTACTCATAAAAGGCTTTTTTACCCTCCTCCATTTCTTCATTCCCTTGCCAAGCTTCGGGAATTACCATCATCATAGCATGAGGAAGTGAACGACCTGCCAAGGTGAGCATTTCTACAATGCTATCCAAGTTCGCAGAATCAGAATGGGTTTTGTCGCAAATGGGTAAAAGTAATTGAAATTCTTCGGGAGTAAATAGCTGACTTTCAAATAAGCGTTGCTTACTTGCCATCCAGTTTACATTCCCTCTAATTGTGTTAATCTCACCGTTGTGAGCAATATACCTAAATGGTTGTGCTAACTTCCATTTTGGCACTGTGTTGGTTGAAAAACGAGAATGAACCAGTGCCAATGCCGATTTAAATGCAGTATGTTGAAGGTCGGGGTAGTAGTCTCTTAATTGGTTAGTACGCAGCATGCCTTTGTACACAACCGTTTTATAGGAAAGGGATAACCAGTAAAATTCATAATTATTCCCTGGCACTTCTATGGATGATTTACCGATAGAGTGCGTAGTTAATTTTCGAAGTACATATAACTTTCTCTCTAACTCTTCACTGTTTAAGGATTTATCCTTAAGTTGAACAAATATTTGCTCTACTGGCAATTCAGACTCTTTTGCTTGATTGCCAATTATTTTATTGTTTACTGGTACAGTTCTATAGCCAAGTAGTTCAAACCCTAACTGATCTAAGTGCAGTTCTATTCGATCCTTGGTAGCCTGAACTAAGCCAGGACTTGCATTAAAAAACATTGCCCCAACACCATATTTGCCAAAATCAGGCAACTCTATACCTATTTTAGCACATTCTTCTTTAAAGAATTCGTGAGGGGTTTGCACCAATATTCCGGCACCATCGCCTGATTCAGCATCGCACCCACACCCTCCACGATGCTCCATATTTGCAAGCATCGTAAGGCCATCTTCCACAATTTTATGGCTTTTTATGCCTTTAATGTGGGTAACAAAACCGATTCCGCAGGAGTCATGTTCCAGTTCGGGGGTATATAAAGATTTTTCTTTCATTTTAAATTTTTAACCGCACTAAGTTTTTTTATCGCAGAGACGC
>CAZZML010000288.1:0-2251 GCA_964654735.1 uncultured Roseivirgaceae bacterium
AGAAAAAGGGTGAAAGAACAAGTCAAAATGTAAAGGTTATTTACGGTCAATCCCTTAGTCGGCATATTTAATTTTAGCATTACCATAAGAGGATTTAATGGAAACTATTCTGTTGCCAGCTTTAGTTTTATCTCCTATAACTCCTTTATAATAATTATGTTGGGCTTGTTCTCTTATTTGAGAATAATCGAATGGCACCTCTCCAAACTTTAAGGTACAGTATGTCATATCTGCATCTAAATTGGCTCCAAAACCTTTTTCAAATTTCAACTCAATTGCACCATATTTTGCTTCAATCACAATTTTTTCAAAATCTTTCGATATCCAATTCACTTTAATGCCTCCATCAAAATCAATCTTTTTATAAAGCTTTCCTATGGTTACATTACCGTACTTTGAAGACCCCCCAATTGATATAATCGATTTGGTTTTAAAATTCCCATACCGGTTTTCTATTTTAACAATGGTAGCATCTTCTGCATCTAAATTCGAATAATTATTTTCAATGGAACTTTCCCCAATGTCTCCAATACTTAAATTCGAATAATTAATAATAAGTGCTCCTCCTTCCATTCTTTCAACCTCACCATTTCCATAGCTAAGCCTTAGAGCAGTTTTTCCATTACATTCTTCTGCTTTTATATTGCCATAAGCTATTTTAAAATCATTTTTTCCTGTGTTATCTGCAATATAAAAATTTCCGTAGGTGTTTTTTATTCTATAAGCCAACGACTTTGGTGCCTTAATCCAGTACTTTATCTTTAACTTTTCGCCAGATTTATTATTGAAAGCTCCATCAATATTTGTTCTAAAACTGAGTGCTTCGCTATTTCCATCATCAATGCCAATGGAAACCCGACCAAGCATTTCTTTGGCTTGCTTCTCAGACCTTTTACGAACCTCAATCTCCACTTTTAGTTCAACCGTTTTGGCATCCCAGGTATCAATATGAATATCGCCATATTTACCATTTATCTCTAAACTCCCTTTGCCTGATACATTATAACTACGAGTAATTTTTTTTATTACCTCATATTGGGCAAAAATTATATTAGGAAGCCCCACTAGGATTAGTATTAAAAATTGTTTCATCTTTTTTTGAGTTAGTCTAAATATCAATAATGTTATCATTTGCTTTTTTAATTTGCTCAAGTACTTCAATCTGTCGATTTAATAAACTCAACCGGGCTCGTAAGTTCTGGAGCAAGGCATTACGTATTTCTTCACTTTGATTTTTCTCATACTCCTGTTTCAAGCTCTTATAACTTTTATCAAGCATTTTCCAATCGCTTTCAAAATCACTTTCAACATCAGGATATGTTTGAACAACTGTTTTAATTAGTTGCTGCCTTGCATTTATTACAGATGCATAATAGTTTTCAGTCTCTATAAACTCATTATCATATACTACATGGTTCTCGGTAGGTAGTAAAATATCTTTATTTATATACAATGTTAGCCCAACAGAAAAAGCAAACAATATAACTGCTGCTGCCTGCCAAACAAACATTTTTTGTTTGCTTTTAACGTCAGATGAAAGTTCTTTATGAATACCTTTCCACACATGTCCACCAGGAGATAAATCATCGAATTCATCTCTATGCTCCTTTACAAATTTTTCCAAGTCATCCTGCATATCCCGTGTCATAAATCTTAGATTTAATTATTTCCCTTAGTTTAGCCTTTGCTCTGTTATATTGAGATTTTGATGTTGATTCACTTATGCCCAACACTTCAGAAATCTCCTTGTGGTCATACCCTTCGAGCAAATAAAGGCTTAAAACCAAACGATAACCTGTAGGTAGTTGAGTAATCCCTTCTTTTACCAAACCTACCATCAACTCTTGACCCTCATAATCATTTATTTCTTCAGTAGCTGCATTTTTTTCTTCCTCTAGCTCCTCAAACTCAAGTTTCTTCGCTCTTAAATAATTTAAACTTGTATTTACAACAATGCGTTTTAACCATGAACCAAAGGAAGCTGTGCCTTTAAAAGAAGAAAGATTTTTGAAAGCACTTATAAACGATTCTTGCAATAAGTCTTCGGCTTGCTCCAAATCATTGCAAATCCTAAATGCCACGTTGAGCATGGCCTTTGCATACAAATTATAGAGTTTATATTGTGCAACTCTATCATTATGTAAACAGGCCTCGATTAAATCTGCGTGAATATTTACTTGTTTAGCCTCCAATTACTTAAATCTACTTAAAAGACAGGGGCAATCAAAAATGGTTGCTTGTAAATAAAAAA
>CAZZML010000288.1:2351-4607 GCA_964654735.1 uncultured Roseivirgaceae bacterium
TATTTGAGTAATTCTTCTAAATTTGTTTTAGCTAACTGAAAGTCTGGTGATATTGCAAGCACTTCTTCAAATACCTTTTTTGCAAGTTCTTTGTTTCCTAAATCTCTATTTACCAATCCTTTTAAATTTAGAACAGCCACTTTCATAGGGTACTCCTTTGATTGGCTATTCTCATCTGTAAATACCACCTTAGAGTCCTGCAACTCTTTTTTTTCTAATAAAATATCAATATTTACTTCGCATTCTGCATACTTTTTTAAATCAAATTGAAGAAACGCCATTTTATAAAGTGCATTTAGGTCCGATGAAGTCATATACAGCTTTTCATAATTAGCTAGTGCTTTGTCCTTTATCCCTAAATTTTCAAAAGCCACTGCACTTAACTCAAGTGCACCTAAGTGGGTTGGATTAAGAGCCAATATATCATTGCATGCTAAAATTGTTGAAGGGTTCTGCCCAGTATCAAAATACATATAGGCCAGATTATACCGCAATGAATCATTTTGAGGTTCGAGTAAGATAAGATTGTACAAAGCACTTTTGGCCTCAGGATAGTCATTATATTGAATGGCTAACCTATAGTGCGCATCATACAGCCAATAAATTGGTGATTTATCACTGGTTACCTCTTCCTTGTTAGCTTCTTCGGTTTGAGAAAACCCTTGAAAAGAAAAGAATAATAATATGAGCAAAAGTTTAATTCGGGTATTCATTTATTAGTTGAATTTAAGGTTTAGTTATTGTGTAATCCATGTTTTATGGCCAACTTCACCATAAGTGATTTAGCCTCTTTAAAATCATTATTAATCTTGCCTTCAATAATAGCTTCTTTAATTTCATCTTTAATAAGCCCTACCACACGAGACGGCTTTAAATTAAAAGTTTCCATAATTAATTCTCCACTAATAGGCGGTTGAAAATTCGTAAGATGATCTTTTTCTTCTACTGCTTTAAGTTTTTTCTCTACCTGTTTAAAATTACTCAGATATTTCTTTACTTTCTGGTCATTTTTAGAAGTAATATCAGCTTTACATAGCATCATAAGTGCTTCTAAATCATTGCTCGATTCAAATAACAACCTTCGAATAGCAGAATCGGTAATATCTTCTTTTACCAGAGCAATGGGTCTTAAATGCAAACGTACAAGTTTCTTTACAAATTGCATTTTATCGTTTAGTGGCAACTTAAGCTTTTTAAAAATAACAGGAACCATTCTGGCTCCTTTGTCTTCATGGCCATGAAAAGTCCATCCCACTTTGTTATTAAACCGTTTAGTAGCAGGTTTGGCAATATCGTGTAAAATAGCAGCCCATCGTAACCACAAATCACTAGACACCTCTGCCACATTATCTAACACTTGTAAGGTATGGTAAAAATTGTCTTTATGAGATTTTCCGTCTATTTTTTCAACTCCATGTAAGTCAACCATCTCAGGAAATATTTTTTCCAACAGCCCAGATATAAAGAGTAGTTTAAACCCATAAGAAGGTTTTTTGGAGAGCACAATTTTGTTTAGTTCATCTGTAATGCGCTCCTGAGAAACGATAGAAATACGCTCGAGATTAAGCGTAATTGCTTCAAAAGTGTTTGGCTCAATATCAAACCCAAGTTGGCTCGCAAACCGAATGGCTCGCATCATTCTAAGGGGGTCATCAGAAAATGTAATATTTGGTTCAAGAGGTGTTTTAATGGTTTTATTTTTGAGATGGGCTAAGCCATCAAAAGGGTCTATAAGCTCGCCATAACTATGTTCATTCAAGCTAATTGCCAGTGCATTAATCGTAAAATCTCTTCTTAACTGATCGTCTTCCAGAGTACCATCTTCTACAATTGGTTTCCTAGAATTACTCCTATACGATTCTTTTCGAGCTCCAACAAATTCTAAATCTCCATCATTGGTATTTAGCATAGCCGTGCCAAAAGACTTAAAAACAGATAGTTTGCTTTTAGGAAATAATTTGTTTACTTCATTTGCAAGCTGAATTCCGCTTCCTACACAAACAAAATCCATATCCTTTGAAGTACGTTTCAGAAAAATATCTCGAACATAACCTCCAATAATATAGGTTTCAAGATTAAGCTCCTTAGCTGCATCTTTTACCTTTAAAATTGCTTCTTTATTTATATATTCTGATAAATTCATTTGTACCCACAAACCAGCAGGTTTTTAATGGCTTGCTTAGCGCAAAACTAGCACTTTTGTTTATAACCTGAATAATTCATGAATAATCTATTACGCATTCCAATTGCCAACCA
>CAZZML010000289.1:0-4596 GCA_964654735.1 uncultured Roseivirgaceae bacterium
AGAGGTAAATAGGATATGGGTTTAAGAACAAGGTAATAAAAAAATCTTGACATAGAAGTAGTAATGCTAGTTATCAAATAAATCTATTTGCTCAAAGGCTCCGGATTTTATTATTTTTTTAAACTCCTTTAAGCTTGGGTCAAGGATAATACGTTCTAAATCCCCATCATCGCTAAAAACCTCTTCTACCTTAGTAATAGATTTTAGTTTTTCCACGGTTGCACTATTGCTGCCATCTAAATGGTACACTTCAAAACTCTTATTTGATTCCTCTTTTATCATTATAAGCTGCCAACGTTCGCCTTCTTTTTGGTTTAAAAAATAACTTCCTTTCCATTTCTTTAAGAGTATATCCTCTGGTAAAGGATCCTGCCAGTCAAAATCACTATTAAATTCGCTTATGTCTAATTTACTATTTCCTGTCGAATCCCTATCCAGACTCATAAAATAGGAGATGATTTCCTCCGGCAACTTTTCTAAGGTGATTCCTTTACCAGGAGGCATTGGTTGCTTAAACTCAACCTCAATACAAGAACTTAAAATTAGTAGAATAATAATAAATTTAACAAATTTCATAGCTTGATGTGTTCTGATTAGCAATTGCAATTTTACTCACTTTTTGAATGAGAAATGGCATAAATCTGTTTTAGATATCAAGTGAAAATATTTAATTCAATTCTTCCTAAAATAGAAATGGTACTCATTTAAATTTGTAATGACGTTTTGTAATGAATTATGGCGTTTTTTTCTGCGGTTTTCGTTCCTCTTTTTCTTTGGGTGGTTTAATAGTGAAAGAGCTTTCCGAAGAATGACCGTTTGTTGAAATGACGAGTGTAAAATCTCCATCTAACATATAATGCTTGCCGCTATCTTTTTCATCTAGTTTGTCTTTTATGTTAACTTTTGCCTTTTTTAAGGCCTTGGTGTAAGTCTGGAGATATTTTTCATTAAGTTCCAATTTCTCTTCAATGTAATTTAGACCTTGTACCAAGTTAAGCTGGTTTTCATACACTATTATTCCTTTTTTAGTTTTTATGGTAAGAGTAGCATTGCCAGCTCCTTTTACATATACTGGAACGTTTAGGGTAGGTTCGTTGTATCCAAACCACTTATTCCAGGTGCCTTCTTTGCCCCATCGGTTAGAGTAGGTTAGGTTGCTTAATTTAAAAATGTGGATAGAGCTGGCCATTAATTTCTCATCCAATTGTTGCAGATGTTCAATATTAGCTCGGTATAAAGAGCGTCCATGTGTGCCAATCACTAAATCGTGGGCATCCTTTTGAATAACTAAATCGTGAATGGGTACTTTGGGCAAATTGCTGTCTAAGAGCATAAAATTATGCCCTCTATTTAATGAGAAATAGACCGCATGGTCGGTTCCTACAAAAAGTAAGTTCTCATTCTCAGTATCCTCCTTAATTACGTTAATTGGTTCAGCAGGCAAATCTGTTGCTATCGCTTTCCAATTAGTGCCAAAATCTTCGGAAACATAGGCCATTGCATTAAAATTATCCCAGCGGTAGCCGTTTAATGTAGCATATACTCGGCCTTTTTTATAAGCCGAAGCAATTACCCTGCTCACCCATTGGTTTTTTGGCAACCCTTTGGAAATATCTGTCCAGGTGCTTCCTCCATCTTTGGTTACTTTAATAAGGCCATCATCGGTACCAATGTAAATCAATCCAAACTTCAATGGGCTTTCACTTATGGCAGTTAGGGTTCCGTAAGGCACATTTCCTTTTTTACCACCCTTTGTTAAATCTTCAGACATCGTTTCCCAATCATCGCCCTGGTTCATAGAACGGTGAAATTTATTAGAACCAAAATAAATAATATCCTGATTATGCTTGGAAACTAGAATTGGGCTTTGCCAGTTAAACCTTAATGGGTTTTCTCCTAAACTATGTTTGGGTTGAATATATATGCGCTTACCAGTGTTCTTATTTACTCTAAAATAATTGCCAAATTGGAAGCCCGTGTAAATGGTGTTATTATCTCGTGTATCAATTTCTACCATCATTCCATCACCCCCCATTAACGATTTGTAGGCATATTTGCCATATTGTTTCCAGGCATCGCTGTATGTATAGGTATGTGGGCCGCTCCAAACGCCATTGTCTTGCAAGCCTCCATACACATTATAGTTGTTGGCATCATCTACATTTACAGAGTAAAACTGCCCTACTGCATTATTATTTGCGTGCACCCAGTTTTCACCATCATCAAAACTGTAATGAACACCACCATCGCTGCCATTTATAAGGAGTCCGGGAGTTTTATCAATAATCCATAAATCATGATGATCTACGTGAACATTTCTACCATTTATATTCTCCCAGGTTTCACCTCCATCATCAGATCGAAGGATGGGAACACCCATAATATATAGTTTTTTGTCATCGAGTGGGGATACTCTGATGTTGCCAAAATAATACCCATACGAATAATAAAGATCTTCAATTGAGCCGGTATGGGTTTTATTCCACGTTGCACCTGCGTCAAAAGAAACATAGACCTCAGCCCCTTTTACGGGCGTATCGAATAACATGCTGTTGGCATCTTCTAAGTAGTTTACCAGATCAGATGGTTTGATGATTCCCGATTTTACATCTGCTTTTATATCTATTGCGTTGTACTTATCAGGGAAATTGTGCCGGTCTAAAAAGTCGTTTATGTCTTTAGTACCAAGTGCTAAAAAATCTTGGTTTGAGATAGTCCTTAATTTGTTTTTCGTTACGGTGTGTACTTCATTTTCCAGGTCTCTTCTATTTTGATTGTCCAAAATGGCAAAGAGCTTATCCGGATTTTGAGTAGAAATAGCAAGCCCAATTCTACCAACTCCTTCATCATTAGGAAAACCATTGGAACCAGTTGTTATCAGGTTCCAATTATCTCCACCATCTGTAGATTTATAAATGCCTGATGACTTACCATTACCTTTAAAATTCCAAGCCTTGCGGTCTCGCTCCCACATAGCAGCATATAGTATAGATGGGTTAGAAGGGTCAATTTCTAAGTCTATAGCACCGGTACTATCGTTTAAGTATAAAGTTTTCTGCCATGTAGCACCTCCATCGATTGTTTTAAAAACGCCCCTTTCTTCATTATTAGAATAAAGATGCCCGATGGCTGCTACCCAAGCCGTGTTTTTATCGGTTGGGTGTAAAGTAATTCTGCTGATATGTTGGGTGTCATCAAGCCCAATATGCTGCCATGTTTTACCGCCATCGGAGCTTTTATACATGCCATTACCAGCATAAGAAGATCTGCTTGAGTTGGGTTCACCTGTTCCCAACCAAATGGTGTTCGATTGCCAATCTACATTAACTGCACCCAGTGTCATTACTGCTTCATTATCAAAAATGGGTGTGTATGAGTTTCCAAAATTGGTTGTATGCCATAATCCTCCTGAGGAGTATGCCACATAAAATTCTTGTGGATTTTCCGGGTTTACAGCTATTTCGCTTACACGCCCACTCATAACTGTAGGGCCAATATTGGTAAAATGTAAACCACCTGCTACCGAGGCTTCGGTTAGTTGTGCTCTTTGGCTTGCGCCAGCGTGCCGTACTTCGGAACTGGTAGGTGTTTGAGCTAACGTGCTTAGGCTTGCACATGCTAAAACTAGGAGCGTTGATAAGGATTTCATAATTGCTTATAATGTAGTTTTAACAATAGTACGCAATGCAGCCCAAAAGCTATGTGCCACTCATAAAAACCTGAGTAGTCCTTAGGTCGAACAAAATTATAAGAATTACTTCCTCTAATTTATCGAGGATATTTCTTGAACCAACTATTTACTTTAAGTTGAATAACACCCAATACAGCTTCTTTAAAAATACCCGATGACATTTTAGAAGTTCCTCTGGTACGATCGGTGAAAATAATAGGTACTTCAATTAACTTAAAACCATGCTTCCAAGTTTTAAATTTCATTTCAATTTGAAAGGCGTAGCCAACAAACTTGATATTATCCAAATCAATGGTTTCGAGTACCTGACGTTTAAAACATTTGAATCCTGCGGTGGTGTCTTTGATAGGAATGCGTGTAATAAATTGCACGTACTTACTCGCAAAAAACGACATGAGCACCCTGCTCATTGGCCAGTTTACAACGTTTACACCTGTTACATATCGCGAACCTATCGAAAGGTCATTCCCATCCTTGGCACAGGCATTATATAGTTTAATAAGGTCTTTTGGGTTATGCGAAAAATCGGCATCCATTTCAAAAAGGTAGTCATAGCCTTTGTTCAGCCCCCACTTAAAACCTGCAATATAGGCTGTTCCTAGTCCGTGTTTTCCCTGGCGTTCTAATAAGTGAACCCTGTCTGAGTTAATATCAATTTTATTCCTTACTATTTCCGCTGTTCCATCAGGCGAGTTATCATCTACTACTAGCACATCAAAAGGCTGTTCCAATTTTAAGACAGCATCAATTATATCAGAAATATTTTCCTTTTCGTTATAGGTTGGTATAATGACGAGTGTGTTGTTCAAAGTAGTTAAAATAAGCTCCAAAAATAGAACGATAAAAAATAGCTTTAGTTAAAAATAAT
Organism: uncultured Roseivirgaceae bacterium; assembly: GCA_964654735.1. GTDB lineage: Bacteria > Bacteroidota > Bacteroidia > Cytophagales > Cyclobacteriaceae > JAKISE01. The sequence goes on from CAZZML010000289.1 coordinate 4,560, forward strand.
GTTTTATTAAAACGTGAACCACTTTATTTGTTGTAAA
>CAZZML010000290.1:0-4594 GCA_964654735.1 uncultured Roseivirgaceae bacterium
GTAGAAATGCTTATGCCTGTTAAAGTGCCTAATTACACCGATTTTTATTCAAGCATAGAGCACGCCACCAATGTAGGCACCATGTTTCGTGACCCTGATAATGCTTTATTACCCAATTGGAAACATATTCCAGTAGGATATCATGGCAGGCCTTCTTCTATCATTGCCTCTGGCACACCAATAAAAAGGCCAAAAGGGCAAACCAAAGCTCCGGATGCTACAAAACCAAGTTTTGGCCCAACGCAACGATTAGATTTTGAATTGGAAATGGCTTTTATTGCAAGCCAGAATACCAACCTTGGAGAATCCATTTCAACCCAAGAGGCAGAAGATTATATCTTTGGGTTTGTATTGTTTAATGATTGGTCAGCCAGAGATATACAAATATGGGAGTATGTCCCTTTAGGGCCTTTTCTATCTAAAAACTTTGGGTCATCCATTTCTCCATGGATTGTAACTTTAGAAGCACTTGAATACATCAAAGTTGAATCTCCAACTCAAGATCCAAAGGTGTTCCCTTATTTAGAGGTGAATGGCAAAAAGAATTTTGACATCAATTTGCAGGTAAGCATTCAACCACAAGGGAGTGAAGAAAATATAGTTAGCAACTCCAATTTCAAGTATATGTATTGGAACATTAACCAACAATTAGCACACCATACGGTTAATGGCTGCAATATTGAAGTAGGTGATATGTATGCATCGGGTACTATAAGTGGGCCAACACCCGATTCGTATGGTTCTATGTTAGAATTGGCATGGAAAGGCACTAAGCCCTTGAAAATGAACGATGGGACAGAGCGCAAATTTATCAATGATGGTGATACTGTTATTATGAGAGGCTATGCTGAAAAAGATGGGAAACGTGTAGGTTTTGGAGAAGTAAAAACACCGGTTCTTCCAGCGGATTGATGCTATGATTAAATCCATTACACCCAAAGATATATCCATTGCAGAACTGCACGGTTTATTGCTGGGTGCAGTATCGCCCAGACCTATTGCTTTTGTCAGTACAGTTGATGCAGAAGGGAATGTAAACCTCAGCCCGTTTAGTTTTTTTAATGTGTTTAGTGCCAACCCTCCGATTATGATTTTTTCGCCTGCAAGGAGAGTAAGAGGAAATACAACCAAGCATACATTGGATAATGCTATGGCCACCAAAGAGGTGGTTATAAATATTGTAAACTATGCGATGGTGCAGCAAATGTCGTTGGCCAGTGCAGAGTTCGGGTTGGGTGTAAATGAATTCGAAAAAGCTGGGTTTACAGAAGTGCCATCAGAAACTGTAAGCCCTCCAAGGGTGGGAGAATCACCAGTTTCGTTTGAATGTAAGGTAAACGACATCATTCATTTAGGAACTGAAGGAGGAGCTGGAAACCTTATTATTTGCGAAGTATCCAACATTCATATAGATACCAACATACTCGATGAAAATGGAAAAATTGATCCTAACAAAATAGATACAGTAGCTCGTATGGGAGGCAATTGGTATTCGCGTGCAAGTGGAGGTTCCCTTTTTGAAATACCTAAACCCATTTCTTCCATTGGTATTGGATTTGATAAGATTCCTTCCTCCATAAGAAATAGTAAGGTGCTAACAGGTAATGAACTTGGGCAGCTAGGCACTATTGAAGAGATACCACAGCCTATTGTGCATAATGATGATGTGAGTGAAATTTTAACTTCTGGTACTAATGTAGAAGAACGATTACATCAATTGGCAAAAGGGTTACTGGCCAAAAATAAAATTAAAGAGGCCTGGGCAGTGCTAATGGCCAACAAATAGTATCCAAATAACAATTCCATCTAGCTTTCGTTTATGAGGTTAAAACGAATTTATTAACTCCTATGATAATTCGATTAAGACTAACATTCATTTTATTATTGGTTTGCAAGTTTTTGTTTGTGCAGGCGCAAATTGAAAAGCAATACTATGACAATGGACTTATTAGGGCTGAAGGTGAGTTAGTTGAAGGTAAAAAAACCGGAGAATGGAAGTTTTATTACCCAAAAGGCACTTTACAAGCTATTGAGTTGTATAAAAAAGGAAAACTAAATGGTGAAGCTCGATCTTTTAATTTTGAAGGCCATTTACAAAGTATAGAAAACTGGCTTAATGGCAGTTTAGAAGATTCGGCTTTTTATTACCACCCAAACCAACGGCTAAAACGTAAAGGAGTTTATCTAAAAAGTCAGTACGAAGGCATTTGGATTAACTACTACCCTTCGGGGGTTTTAAAAAGAACGCTTGAGTATAAAAATGGGTTGCCAGATGGAATTTGGCTTTATTATTCCGAAAAAGGCCTTCTTCTTCAAAAAGGATTTTATAAGGAAGGCAAAGAAAGTGGAGATTGGGAATTTTACTCAAAAAAAGGAAAACTTACGTATAAAGGAACCTATGAAAACGGTAGAAAAACAGGACAATGGATTGAAATTGTAAGGGGTAAAGAAAAACCTTATCGATATGATTAAAAATCACTGTCATCCGACTAAATTTGAATTTACCAAAAAACCTTCATTCCTGTTTAAATTAAGGAGGTTTTTCTGTGTTTTCAAAAATACCCCCTCTTTCGAATTCCCCTCTTCTCCATAGCTGTATCCAAAACAATGTATCCGATCTGACTATCGTCCGACCTAGCTCATCTCACAGATTAACGCAGACAAAATAAGAATTTGCTAATATCTGCGGGAGAAAGGATTTTTACTCGGATGTTAGTAATTAAAAATCACTTGTGAAACTAAAGAAAAATCCACTTTCACCAATATTATTAAACGAGTACTCTACCCTTATTACAAAGTCGTACATAGTTACAAAATCAAGACCAAGACCTGCACCTGCCAACCAGCTATCAGATAAACGTGCATTTCCTTCTAAGTTTTCAGTATTAGTAGCATAGCCAAAATCAACGTAAGTTTTTAAGAATAATGCATAAGGAATGTATTGAAATTGCTCTAATGGCATACTCTTCCACTTTGTGTTTCCTTTAAAAATAACCTTCTTAAAAGTACTCTTGTTTAAAAAATAATTTTGGGCAAATATGGTATATAACTCATAGCCTCTTACCAATCTATTGCTAAATCCCAATCCTGACAGTACAGTATAAGCTTGATCCGGTGGTGTACTTAAATTAACCGATACCAAACTATTAAAATAAAAACCTTTTTTTAGCTTAAAATATTTTGCATAAGTTGTTTCAAAGCCTGTTCTATTTACACTGTTTTTTAGTCCAAACCCAATTTGGTTTATACCTACAGAAAAATTATATCCATCCAAAGGGTAAGCTGCTATATCACGCTTATCAATATTAAAAGTGTAACTTAATTTTAATAAATTTTGTTCATTGGTACCTGTACCTAAGTAGTTTGGGTTTAATAGCAAAACTGTGTCCGCTACACTATTATTATTAAAGTCTATTCCAAAACTATGTCTTGTATAAAAAGAATTTCGCAGTGTATAAGAAACTCCAAATCCCAAAGTTGTACGCAATAAATCCTCGGTTTCAACAAACACACGGTTGTTATCTACCGTTTTGTAATGTAAGTTATTATACTCCAAATATTTTGCCGAGAAAGACAACCCATGCCGTTGACTTCTATCTATGTAAGGCATCGAATAGTTTACTTCAAACCTTTTAGTAAAGCCAAACTGTGCAGTTACGGTCATACGCTCGTTCATGCCACGCATATTAAAATGGTATAAGCTTAGCCCGTAAATCAATCTGCTCAAATCTGCATCTTGATTCACCCACCAATCATTAAAATTACGATCAATTATATCTAATAAAGGAATAGGAAATAAGTACCAACGCTCGGCAACATTCACGATAACATCGACCTTATCATAGTCCAATTCCAGAATGGCTATTTCAACCTCATTAAAAAGTTTTGTGTTGTAAATTTTATTTCTATCGGCAATTATAATTTTCTCTAGGGCTTCAAAAGAATACGAACCCCCTTTTTCGATGGATAGCTCCCTCAAAATAATTCGGTCTTTCGTCTTTTTATTGCCTGTTAAAAAAATATTGTCAATAAAAACTACTCTGCCAGCGGATACAGTATCTGCTTTATTTTGAGCTATAGGCTGTGCAAGAATTGCAAAAGGCAGTAAGAGCAAAAAAAATAGAATAAAACAATTACATGCATTACCCTTAATGAACCTATATATCACAGTTATTCAATTTCTAAAAGACATAAGCTACAAAAATAAGAGTCTGACTCTAACTTTTACTTAAACTCATCCTTTATAATTAAGCTTACTTCGATCTTTCTGTATTCAAACCATGATTTTAGAAAATGACGTGCTCAAAATCGAGATACCATATTGTTTTATTTATGGAAAAAATCTAAGTGAAGAAATAAAGCAAAGTTTTAGTGAAGAAACATTGCTTAAATCAGCTGTAGCAGGAATGAAAATTGAACAACCGTTTACTGCTCCGTCAGAGTTTGATGGAGACATCGAGGTATTAAAAAAACTATGGGAATATAAAGAGCAATTAGACAATAAAAGCTAGAAGATATTTTTGGAAATCAATATCAACTTCTTTTTAAGAGTGGCTAACCTTAGTCGCTCTTTTTTTTATTGAAAATTAATCCC
>CAZZML010000291.1:0-4581 GCA_964654735.1 uncultured Roseivirgaceae bacterium
ATGGTTGGCAATTGGAATGCGTAATAGATTATTCATGAATTATTCAGGCTAAACTCAAAGGGTGTGTAAAAAAATTAATTATTTGAGAGTTCCTTTATACTACACTCCATAGAATAGTAACGAAGCAATAATGCACCACCCGCCTACAAATAAACCAGCTATGCCGATTTTACCTTGTAATGGAGCCAGTTTAGCAAGTAATTGCTCACCTTTTTTCTTAGCTTCTTCGCTTTTCGAAAATACATGTTTGGAAATCATTCCGTAACCTAAAAGAAAACCAAGCAATGCTTGCATAACATTTACAGCTAGCGTAGTTACCCAAAATATAGGCCATGTAGGCATCCAGCCTAGTCCTAAAATACCGCTAAAGATTATTCCATAAATTCCCCAAAAGAAAAATACGATACCAATATACCCTTGGTAAGGAGTAATTTTATCTAATAACTCTTGAGCATTTGGTTTTTTAGCTAAAATAATAGACGGTATGGCAAGCAAACTTAATACGATTAATGTAATTCCTGTAATCATAATTATTTAGTTGTTAAGTTGTTAAAAAAAATTAAGGCGAAATGTAGGTAGCTAAAAATTGTGAATTATTAAAAAACCCATTTCGCTTTAAAAATAGATTTAAATTTTACTTCATTTGAGATTTTAATTCCTCAAGAGTTTTACCTACCGCAACACCAGGTAATTTAATTGGTGCAGCAACTTCTGCTAAAAATGTTCCGTGTACTTCACCTGTTTTGTAAGTAGTAAAACCAATTCGGTATAAACCCAATGTTAATGCTTTAGCAGGATTGCTTGCTTCGCTTTTGTACCTAAGCAACGAGTTGTAGCTACTTCCACTTGGCTGTTTTGGCATTTCACTACTATCATCATTTCTTTCGAGTATTACCCACTTAGCATTTTTTACACCGTCTTCAGTAATACCGTCCTTAGAAATTATATCAGAACGCTCTAATGTAATGTAGGTATCAAAAAAATCTTTAGAACTTGCATTAGCAGTATATCCTTCAGATACTGTAGCTCCTTTAGTCTTAAATCCTTTAGGAACCGGAGATATCATTCTTAGGCCTAACTCAGGTGCTACAGCAGGAACCCATACATAGATATAATAGAATTTTTTCCCGTCTCTTGTTTCATCTTCATTACCTGGAGCCGCATAGCCTAAATAAGATACAACATCAGTATAAGGCACTTTAATTGTTTTAGGCCCAACCTTTTTTTCTATAGAGCTCCCAAAACTCCCTAATTTTTGAGCTTCAGCATTCATAGCAATTAATAGACACAAACCAACTACAGTTGTTAACATTAATTTTCTCATAATTTAATTTTTAAATTGATAAATATTATTTCGAACAAAAGTATGACAACTTCTGTCTCCCTGCAACCCCATTAAATGGTAGAATAAAAAATCCCTGAAAATGGTGATTTTAAATATAACTTTCTCAATATGTGATTTTTAGATGTAATTTCGAATTCCGAATATTTTTGATTAAACATAAGAACAACCTTATGCTACGGCTAGTTTATATTTTATTATTTGTTTTTGCCTGTAATGCAACTCAAGCACAGGAAGCTGCTGTTTTTGACTTCGATTATGTAATGGAACAGCTTAAAGGCTTGGATTACAAAGAGCAGATAGCTGCTCTATATCAGGAATATGGCAACCGTTTAAATTCGGAGCCTGAATTAACAGAAAAGATATTGAAAGCAATATATACAATAAGTACTCAAAAAAATGACACTACTGAAATGGCACTCGCTTTGTTTCATTTGGGAAAATCCAGTCGAAAACATGGAAAGTCGGGCAAAGCAATTGAATACCTTACGCAAAGCAAGGCTCTTTTTGAGCAACTGAAAAACCAGAAAAAAATAGCAGACTGCTTAAACGAACTAGGTATAGCCCACAAAAACATTGGCCAGTACCAAAAAGCACTAAACCTTTATTTTAAAGCATTAGAAATTGCGGAGGCACATAAATACGTGCAGGGAGAAATAAGGGCTCTTTCTAATGTATCGGTAATTTTAATTTTTCAAAGGGATTATGAAAAAGCCATAGAATACCTTAAACAAAGCCTGGAAATGCAGGAAAATGAGGCAGAAAAAAACACTATTTACAATAATTTAGGAGTTGCCTATAAAGCACTTAATAAAACAGATGAAGCTTTAATTTACTACAACAAAAGCATCGAAAGCTCCAAGTTGGCAAAAAACATTTATTGGGAAGCCTCTGCACTTAATAATATTGGTGTTATTTATTCAGAAAGTGAAGAGTATGATAAAGCCCTCAGATACTTTTTAGAGGTTGAAAATATTGAAAAAAAAACCGGGAACAGAAAAGGGCTTATTGGCACCTATATAAATATAGGGGTAATAAAAAGGTATCAATTACAATATGAAGAGGCTATAAAGTGGTTTCAAAAAGCAGATTCGCTGGCAATTGAAACAAAATCGCTCTTTGAACAAAAAATAATCTATTTAAACCTTTCATTAACTTATCAAAGTTGGAAAAAATACAAAAAATCGATTGATTATTTATACCACTATGTAGAAATTAAAGATTCGCTGTTCAATGAAAAAAAGAACCATCAGATAGCCGAGTTGGTATCAAAATATGAAGCAGACAGAAAGCAAAAACAAATAGAATTGTTGCAACAAGAAAAAAGGCTAAAGGGACTGGCTATGCAAAAGCAAAAATCTGAATTTGAATTGGAGCAGTTAAGGGCACAGACCGAAGCAGAGAAAAAGCAAAATGAATTAACAATACTTCTAAATCAAAACGAAATTCAGCACCTTGTTTTGGAAAAAAACACAAATGAGATAGAGCGTTTAAAACTAAATGCCTCCTTAAACGAAACATTAATTGAAGCAGAAAAATCGAAAGCAGAAAAAGAAGCTACCATTAAAAATGTTACCATTCTTATTTCATTGCTAATAGTAGTGCCGGTAGTAGTACTATTAATTTTTTACCAACAAAAAATAAAAGCCCAGTCTATTTTATCCATCCGAAACGAGGAATTAAACCAACAAAAAACACTGGAACTTATTAAAGACTTTGAACTTAAAACAATTAAAGCCCAACTTGAGGGGCAGGAAAAAGAAAAGCTACGAATTGCCAGTGAACTTCATGACGGAGTAGGAGGAAACTTAGCCGGAATTAAGTTGGGGTTAAGTAAAGTAGCAGATACATTAAATAGCAACAGTAAATTAAAACATATTATTACTCAAGTAAGCGAAACCTGTGATGAAATCAGATCCATATCACACGATCTTACCCCCAATAAAATATTAAATTCGGCATATATCAACCTGATAAGAGAATACCTATTTAATAATGCAGCACCTAAAAATATACATGTAAGTTTTCATGCATACCCCGAAGACAACTTAAATTCTATCTCCAATGATATTAAAATTGAAGTATATCGAATCATTCAGGAGTTACTAACCAATGCAATTAAGCATTCGCAAGCAAATGAAATTGGTATTAGCTTGAATTTAAATAATGAAAGCTTAATTTTAATGATTGAAGACTTTGGTATCGGCTTTGCACCCGAAAAGGTTGTTATGGGTATAGGGCTTTTAAATATTGAAACACGGGTTGCTTCGGTTAATGGCAAATTAACTATTGATTCTAAAGTTGGCAGAGGAACAATTTTTACTGTTGAAATTCCAGTACAGGTTGAAACAGTATCCTAAATTATTTTTAAAAACTGAAAAGCTTTATGAAAAAAAATATTAGAATTTTTCTTGTTGATGACCATAAAATGTTTTTAGATGGACTGGAATCTTTGCTTGAAAACGTTGATGACCTAGTTATTGTTGGTAAGGCTGAAAATGGGAAAGAAGCATTAGAAAAAATAGAGGCTTCTGTTGATATTGTATTAATGGATATTTCTATGCCAGAAATTGATGGCATAGAGCTTAATAGATTAATTAAGATTAAGTACCCACAGATACACACTATTGCTATTAGTATGCATAATGAAGCAAAAATCATAGAGAAGCTAATAAAATGCGGCATAAATGGGTATTTACTTAAAAATGCTGAAAAGGAAGAGTTGCTGCTTGCTATCCATACGGTTATAAACGGAGGTAACTACTTTACCGAAGAAGTTAAAAAAACCTACCAAAACAGCCTGTTTGAAAGAGAAAGCAAGAAAGGTCAAACACCTGAGTTAAGCAAACGTGAGCTCGAGGTATTAAAGGAAATTATAGCTGAGCACACCACCAAAGAAATTGCTGAAAAACTATTTATAAGCCAGCATACGGTGGAGTCACACCGTAAAAATATGCTATCGAAACTTGGGGCAAGAAATACGGCCGGCCTTGTTAAATACGCCATAGAAAACGAGCTAGGGAGCTAAACACCAGTAGTAAACTTGGTGTCTAAGGCTAAGTTCTAAACAATACAGCAAGAGGGCGTAAATAGAAATTAGTTATCAATGTCGTTTAGTTAAGCCACGAACGTCATTGCGAGCGCAGACCCGATAGCTATCGGGTTAAAAAAATCAGCGTAGGTAAATGACGAATTGGCTTCCAGCATTCTTTCCAATTCCGAGGCACGAGGAATCTTAT
>CAZZML010000292.1:0-4572 GCA_964654735.1 uncultured Roseivirgaceae bacterium
TCTATCTTTTTAAATGCAAATGTAGGAGGTAGTACCTTTAACTGGATTGTAACAAGTGTAACTAATGTAACAGGTACTGCTGTAAATGATATAGGTACTGATTTAACCACGGAAACCTTAGTTAACACGTCAGGATTGCCCGGCAATGTAACCTATGATGTTACACCTACAGGTCCTGCACCTCTAAATTGTACAGGAGCCATTCAAGAAGTTACTATATCAGTAATACCAGCACCAGTAATAGCTCTTGACCAAACGAAAACGATTTGTAGTGGAGATAATGTTAATTATGAAATATTATTGTCACCATTAAACAGCCCGGCTGGCACTTTGCTAACGTGGGGGTTGCCCGTAATGTCTGATGGGTCGTCACAAGGAAGCCCCGGTGTAAGTGTGCCCGCAGATCCGGCAGGAACCATTCATTTAACAGATGTGCTAATAAATACAACAAATGCCGATATTACGGCAGAGTATAGTATTACGCCTGTAGGCTCTAGTCCTGGCTGTATAGGGTCTGCGATTGTAGTAAGAATAACCATAAACCCTGCTCCGGCCTTATCTACTTTTTTGGACAATACGGTATGTAATAACGCAATATCGGGCATTGTTTTAGCTCATAATGGTGTTAGTATAGGTGCTGCAAATTATCAAATTGATGCCATCGTTTATCCTGCAGGTTTAACCCCCAATGCCGCAAATGCAGAATTTACAAATCCTCCACCGTTTATAACAGCTAATGTTAATGAGCTTCAAAATGATAATTATGATAATGCCACTACAGGCATATTAGCTGCCACATATACAATAAGCCCTATTTCCTCTATGGGTTGTGTAGGTCCGGCAGTAGATGTGGTTATTACCGTAGAGCCAGAAATTGATATAGATGCAGTGGCAGATCATACGATATGTAGCAATTCGCCTACTAATATATTATTAAATTCCAATGCAGTTCCTTCGGCAGGAGATGTAACATTTAATGTATCGGTAATGGTTACTGCTGGTGCTGCTACGGGTTATAATCTGGTGCCATTTACTGTACTTAATGGCAATACAATTGCAGATAATCTAGTTAACTTTGGAGTAGCTAATGCAATAGTAGAATATACAATAACTCCGGTAGCCGCATCTGCCGCAAATACAGGAGGGTGCTTTGGAACACCACCTTTAGTAGTAGAAGTTACCGTAGAGCCACTGCCTCAAGTAACATCGGGGCAGTTTGAGCAAGTGTGTAGTGAAGTTCAATTAGGATATACTATTACCACAACACCAGATTTGCCGGGTACAACGTTTACTTGGCATGCACCTGTGGTTACTGGTGGTATTACAGGGGGTAATGCTAGAGTTGTAGCTTCTTCTGCTAATTTAGATGATGCATTTATTAATAATACAGGTGTACGACAAACAGCAATTTATACCGTTACACCTTTTGGACCTAGTGTCAATACTTGTGTAGGAAACCCTGTAGATATTACCATTTTTGTAGATCCATTGCCTACAGGTGTGCTTTCAGTTGACAACCCTGTTATTTGCTTTAATGGTGGTTCGGCACTACTCAGTTTTGCAATGACAGGTACCCCGCCTTTCGAAATAGTTTATGATGAGGGTGGTGGGCCAATTACAGTGTCGAATATTTCTAATTTACATTTTATTCCTGTATTTGGTTTGGCAGCTACTACTACATATACGCTCCAAACAGTTACAGATTTTAATGGTTGTTCAACTACTATTAATCAAGCGGTTGTTGTTACGGTAGAGCAGCCTGTATCTGCTTTTACTATGGATACGAATAGTGGATGTACACCTTTGGAGGTTGTTTTTACCAATAATGATGTACAAGCAGGCACAGTTTACGAATGGAATTTTGGTGATGGATCTCCTATTGTAAATACGAATGCAGGTACTGTAACACATACCTATATTAATAATTCAAATTTTAGTGCTGTTTCTTTTGTGCCCACATTAACAGCTACAATTACCAATGGTGCAGTAGTTTGTACTGATGTATCCTTTGATAATGTTACCATTGAACCTGGCGTTTTACTTAATGTTACCCCAAGTGTTACCGAAGGCTGTAGCCCGCTAACTGTTAACTTTAACAATATTTCGCAAGGTGTATTATCAAGCAAATGGTTTTGGAGAGAGCAAGGAACTGCGGGTGAAAATGATATACAAACTTCATTCCCTGCTTCATATACGTTGAGTAATACGGGTACAGCCTCGCAAATAATTGAAGTAGTATATCAAGGTACACGTAATGGATGTAGTGATGAAATTGTTACTGAAATTACCGTTTACCCTGAGGTAGTTGCCGACTTTACCGTGGCTCCTGGAACAACTGTTTCTATTAACAGCCCAACCATAACAGTTACTAATACCACTTTAAACCAAAATTCGTGGATAACCCTTTGGGAGTGGGGAGATGGTACATCAACTACCAATATCGATCCTGGTTCACATACTTATGGGGCTTTTGGAGTATATGAGCTTAAACTAACCGTGCGCGACCCAAGCGGAATTTGCGAGTCGATTAAGATTGTACCCATTACAGTGGAACCAACTGTTCCGGTAGTTGATTTTACGGTAGATATAACGGAAGGCTGCATGCCGCTTACTGTACAGTTTACTAATTTAAGTACTTCGGTTGACCCTAACACTTACCAATGGACTTTTGTAGATGAAACAGGGGCAATAATTGGAGTTTTAACTGCTGAGAATCCAGAATTCACATTCTTCCTTCCAGGAATTATTAATGTTACCTTAGAAGGTAGCAATCCTTTGGGAGTAAGCGATATAGAAACCAAACTAGGTTATATTGAGATTTATGAGCTACCAACAGCATCATTTAGTGTACGCCCCGATGTTGTCTTTTTGCCTGATCAACTAATGTTTACTTCTAATTTAAGTAGGTTGGCAGATGAGTTTTGGTGGGATTTTGATGGTGATGGACTGGGGGATTCGGAAGAGTTTGAACCTTCCTTTCAATACACTGACCCGGGGGTTTATGATGTAGCATTAATTGCTGTTAACTCCTTAACAGGTTGTAGCGATACTACAATATTAGAACAAGCAGTAACCGTTGTAGAATCCGGTTCTTCAGATATTCCAAATGGGTTTTTCCCTGGATCAGGAATTGGAGGAGATGGTTCAATTGGTGGAGGTGGAGCAGGTGGCTCTAACACGGTATTCTTGCCTAGAATAAAAGGAGTGAGAGACGATGGATTTATGATGCAGGTATTCGACCGATGGGGGCATTTATTGTTCGAAAGCAATGTAAAAACAGAAGGGTGGAATGGCCGACTGTTTAGCACAGGCAAACTGATGCCTGCCGGAGTATATGTATATAAACTAGAGCTGGTTTATATATCAGGTGAGCAAACTACCATTGTAGGAGATATTAATTTGATAAGATAGAATGTATATATTTGTAAAAATGAGAAAACTTATTGTCGTACTTGGATTAGTGTTATTGGCAACATCGAATTTAAAAGCTCAAATTGATCCTACATTCTCACAGTTTAACGCTGCTCCTTTGAGTGTAAACCCTGGGTTTACAGGTTCAACAGCTATGCACAGGGCAATTTTTAATGGAAGGATTCAATGGCCAAATTTGCCTCAAGCCTTTCAAACCATGGCTTTTTCATACGATTTTTGGAGGCCTGAGCTTAAGAGTGGGTTTGGTTTACAGATAATGGCTGATAAAGCCGGTTCTGCTGAGCTTAAAAATACGACAGCTCGTTTTAATTATTCGTATAAAATGATGGTTGGAAACTGGGTATTTTCACCAGGCATATATTTTGGATATTCATGGAACTCATTTGATGCTAATAAATTACTATTTGGTGATCAGTTGGACTATGGGAATGGCAATATTCCTCCTTCTTTGGATCCGAATGTGGCTAAATTAAATCAAATCCAAATTTTTGATACAGGAGCAGGAATTTTAATGTATAATTCTAAAAGCTGGATTGGGGCTTCAGTCTATCATTTAAATCAGCCTAATGCATCCATTATTGATGAAGATAGCCCTTGGCCTATGAAAATTGTAGTTACAGGTGGAGTACGAATTCCAATATATGGCGATAATCATCGTAGCCAACAAATTTCATCTGTAGCACCTTCATTTATGTATCGTTTTCAAGGAGGTACACATCAATTAGATGTTGGGTTAAGTTATACTGTAGCACCCATAGTTGTTGGGTTATACTATAGGGGAGTGCCTTTTATTAAAGATTTTAACGATCAGCCCACCAGCGATGCAGCAGTATTTACCATGGGCTTATTATTTAGCTATTTCGAGTTTGGTTATAGCTATGATTTTACTATTTCAGAACTTTCTTCAAGAACAGGTGGTGCCCATGAAGTAGCACTTATTTATGAGTTTGAATTAGTGTCTCGCCCTAGGAGGGTAAGTAGAAAAAATAAAATTTTACCATGCCCAACCTTTAACAGGAAGTCTAGCGTTGGTGCCAATATTTTCCGAAAAAACTGATTTAAATCCCTAAATCGCAATTCCGTTATTATCCTGATTAATTCATGAATATTTGTTATGAGCATTTTAAGTGTCTGCCAGTC
>CAZZML010000293.1:0-4568 GCA_964654735.1 uncultured Roseivirgaceae bacterium
TTTATTGCAGTTTGCATTCTCATTACGAACCCTATTGCATAATGCGGGTTTAATTTGGATGTCTGGTTGGCATAGGTCCATTTTTTCAATAATTATAATTTATGTAAAGCCTCCACAGGGTTTAATCGTACTGCTTTCCAAGCCGGGTAAAGCGCCCCAATAATGGCGGTTACAAATACACTTATCGTTACAATAACATATACATTATCATCTAGGTATGGGTATAAAATGGAGGAGTAACCAAAGGATTCGAGCCCTTCGGAATAGTTGGTAAGATCCACCCCAACATGACTATAATAGCTAATGGTTAACCACCCAATTAGCAACCCTAATGGAGCTGCTACAGCACCCAGAAATACCGTTTCAATCAATATCATAAGATATACTTTTACTCGATTCATCCCAACGGCCATTAACATACCCAACTCTCTAAAGCGTTCGAGTACTGCCATAAGCATGGTGTTTATAATGCCAAACACAAGGGCTGACATAATAATAACCATTAGTACATACAACATTTGCGAGTACATAGATTGCATAAATGCGAGCTCGGGTGCTATTTCTCTCCAAGTTTCAATTTTATCGCCTTTATGCAAGCCTTCATATTTAGTAATAATTATTGCTTCATCTACTTGTGGTTGCGTAAGAATGCCAATTTCGTGTACCTGATTACCAATACCTGATATTTTAGCTAAATCTTCTTGCCTTACGAAAGCATATAGCTCATTTATTTTAAGAGACGAACTCTTTACAATACCGACAATCCGAAAGGCTCCAGAAGTTATCATGCCATCACTATTTGTAAATGTAACCACCACTTTAGACCGGACTTTTACCTTTAACTCTTCGGCTAATTTCGACCCAATTATAATAGGGTTTCGTTTGATTCCCGTAAAATAGGTGCCTTCCTTAATGAGCGAATCCAATTGAGTAACTTTTACTTCATTTTCTATATCTATCCCACGAATTTGTACACCTGTTGCCTTTTTTGGTGATGCAATCATTCCGTTAATAATGGCGCGTGTGGTAGTAGCTTTAACTTCAGGCCAATCTCGCAATTCTGCTGCTTTTGTAGATCCATCAGGAATATAAAATTTAATGTCAAAATCCTTTTTAAATTCGGGATTATGCACTTGTGCATTTGATATATCATGATTGATAATATCGGCCATATAGCTAACCATAAAGCCGTTCATAAACCCTGTGGCTACTAATAGCGCCCAAACACCAAGTATAATGGAGCCTATAACCACAAAGCTTCGTGCTCTACTTCTCCAAATATTTTTCCAGGCAATTTTAATAATCATAATTTTTTAATGTTCAATTTTCAATGTATAATTTTCAATTTCAACCTGATGTATTCATTGTTAATTGATCATTATACATTGTTAATTATTTACGCTTCTCTCATTGCTTCCACAGGTTTTAACCGTTGAATTACATAAATAGGATAAAATCCAAGTACAATGGCCATAAAAAAGATAGCCCATGCCTGATTGTAAAATAAGCTTGCTTGCAGTGAAAAGAAGTAGCCAGCTTCTACTCCAAAGTTCTCAATAGCAGCGGCAGCCTCACCTGTGAGCATAATCGGATTATTATGATAGTATATTAGAAATGGAAGGCTAATACTAATACCTGCCAATACACCAATCGTGGCCATCATTCCCATTTCTAACACAATAATCCATTGCATAATTTTGCGCTTCATCCCCACCGACATCATCACCCCAAACTCGTACATTCGTTCGGCTGTCATCATCATAAATGTGCCAAACATACCAAAGCCTATCACTGAATAAAGAATCCATAGCATAATACGTCCACTCACATTGTCAATTTCAATACCTTGAACTAGGTCAGGCATTAAATCGCGCCAGCCCATAATTTCTAATTGCTCGGTATCTACATCCTTACTTATTTCTGCAACAATTCTATCTACTTGTTGCACCTGTTCAACTACCAACGCAATACTCGTTAGCCTACCTTCCACATCAAAAAGCCATTGGGCTTCTTTTAAAGGCATATATACCGTTTGATTATTTTGATTGGGGACAGGAAATTTAACAATGCCTTTAATTGGATAAATACCAGCGGCATTAGAACCGTGGTAGCCCTGACCAATCATTACTAAGGAGTCGCCAACACCCACCTTTAAATATTCAGCCAAGCCTTCTGCAACCAATACAGACTTATCTTGAGACTTAAGGAATTCTCCATCAACTAATTTGCTTTTTAACTTGGTAAGCGCATCTTCTTTGTCAGGATCGATGCCCATAACCAAAGAACCCTTTGTTTTAGTGCCAAACGAAGCTAGCACAAATGATTCAACTCTTGGTACAGCGACATTCACGCCTTTAATCGATTCTATTTTTTCTATTAGCGCTTGATCTTGCACCATGCTATTATCAATTATCTTTTCATCCCAATAGCCATTTTGGTGCACTTGTATATAACCTGTGTAAAACCCAGCTGCGTTTTCTATCATCCGTTCGTAAGAACCCAATTGCATAGAGCGCATAAAACTTGCTAAGAGTACAGCAAATGTGATGGAGGCAATAGTGATAATGCTCCTTCGTTTGTTTCGCCAAATATTTCGCCATGCTAAAATTATGTACATAATTTTTAATGTTCAGTTATCAATGTGTAATTATCAATGTTCAATTAGTAATGTGTAATTATCAATTTAGGCTCCATTTGCTCTTGAATTTCTGATTATTACAAAAAGGATTTTTATAAGTTCTTCACTTTGATTAATTAATGGTTCGGCTAATTCGGTTGATAATGATTCTGAATCTTTTAACAATCTCAACCAATAATTAGATTCTCTTGCCTCCTTATGTGAGATTGACATTTTATGAGTAAAGTCCTTTTTTGTAAAACCTCCAATTGCTTCTTCCACATTTGCACCAACGGATGTTCCGCTTCTAATCAATTGCTTTAAAAGAACAGTAGATACGAAATCCGTTTTCATTAATTTTGCAAGTTTTATAATTTTTAAAGCAAAATCGTAAGACTTAATTTGTATAACATTTTCCTTTTCCATTACTGCGTTTTTTTAATTACACATTACTAATTGAACATTATTAATTATCTACCTAATCCTTTTCATATTTTGAAGGGAGAAAAACGACTCTTTTATTTCCAGATCAAACTCCATTTGCAAATAATCAATTACTGTTTTGTTTTGGGGCTCGTCTGCCGGAATCATTTCTAAATGCGTAGGTATTGTACGGTCGCCCATTTTTTTAATGTTTGATAAAACCATTGTGTTTACCAGAAAACCATCTTCATCGTAATACTTAACCAATAGTTGGTTAAAGTCTTCCTTTTCTATATACACCAATACTTTGCCCCATACCACAGCCGCTTCTTCGTGCGGTATCATATTAATTTTATAACACTCCATTCCATTAATTACCGTGTCTTGCTCAAATGTTTGGCTGTAATCTGTTACAACAGAAGACTGTTTTACAAGGTCGTCATTTGTAAAATCAGACCCCATCCACGATTGCAACATCATAGAGGGGGGTAATTTTACCACTCTGTCTATGGAAGGTTGCCAATTCCACATTTCGTTTTTCCGTTTTAAGAAAGCAGAACCCTTGTCTCTGGCAGGAGCAGTTATTAATATCAGGCTATAATCTCTTCCCAGCGACCACCCTTTCATTGTTACTTCTCTTTTCCAATCAGGTCGTACAATCGTCATTTTCATCACCGATTTATTCGATTCGCCCTGCATTTTGTCATCCGCTTTTTTAATAATTTCTTTGGCGGTTTGTGCCCACGAAGTGGAAACAAAACCTAGAACTAGAATCCCAATTAATTTTAGTTTTCTCATGCTATTCACAGTATTTCTTTATTAAATAATCTTCCATTTCATCTAAATGATATTCTTTTTTTACAATAAGTGCCTGAATGCCAATGCCATCAAAAAGAGCAGTAATAATTCGAGCTTCTCCCAACGGGTTTGGGTAATTCATTTGAGTTAATAACCCTTCTAACAAGCTTATGTATTCGTTTAATTTGGAAGTAACAATATCGTGCACAAAATCGAATTTGTCTATTTTAAAAGTTAACTCGGTAATCAACCTCCAATGATCATGATGCTCTCGCATTTCTTTAAAGAACCACTTGAATACATTCTTAAGCATCGCTTTTGGGTCACTATCAATGAGTTCACCTATTACAGAATCAGCTTCATTCATTGCACTCATTACAAGCACCTCTACCAATGCTTCTTTGCTTTTAAAATAATTATATAGCAGTCCTTTTGAAACTCCAGCTTCCTTTGCAATCATTGCAACGCTGGTAGATTCATACCCATTTTTGGCAATTAATTTAAAAGCCGCTTCCATTATACGCTGTCTGCTTTCGGCTCTTATTTGTTCGTTTTGCTCTGTTGTTTTAGGGCTCATTATTATTTATGACTGAACGGTCGGTCAAAGATAGTTGTTAAAAAACAATCACCAAGAAAAGTGACTGTTTTCTTACAAGTCTTAAGAACAACTTGTACTACCTTAAATCCGCAAGGAACTTTGGTTACTACTCAGCTAACTACATGTAATAGA
>CAZZML010000294.1:0-4534 GCA_964654735.1 uncultured Roseivirgaceae bacterium
TAGAAAACTACTTTATTTATTGAGTATCAGAGAATTAAACACACGTGTATTTAGTTGCGGTGAATAGTTCGGGTTAAACCAATGTTGCTTTATAAGCAGTACCTTTAATAAAGGTGTGGGCAATGGAAAGTTTACCTTTTTCCAGTTCACCTACTATGAGATCTGCGCTTTTGCCGACTTCAATAGTTCCAGTACCGGGTCGGTTTTGGGTACTGTTGTATATATCCAGCAGTTTGGCAGGATTTGCACTAAACATAATAGAAGCCTTAACTAAAGCTTCGTTCACAGACAGCCCCTTATGCTCGCGATGCCATGTACCTTCCATTTGGCAGGTAAGCCAGGAAATAACGTTTTGGTAGCTAATATTCGATTTCAACACACTTCCAAACAATGTATTTTCAGCTCCTATTACCTGTAAGTATTCTTTGTTTTTGCTTACTACTCCCTGCAAACCCAAAAGCCTGAAGTGCTCTAAGCCCGGCAAGCCATTGGCAAACATAGAATCGGTAATCATAATTACCCGTTCGTATCCTTTTCTGGCAATAGCATCTCGCACATAAGAGGGGGCAACATGATAACCATCACCAATAATTTCTAAAAAAACTTCATCAGAACGAAGCATTAGTTCTACTGCACCTCCATTACGAAAACTTTTACTATTGCTTCGGCTTGGGCCATTCAGGAAATGAACAGCTAAGTTTAAGCCCGCATCAACGGCCAGCGCGAACTCATCTCCATAGGCTGCACTATGACCACAAGCCACTATTATGCCACTATCTTTGAGTTTCTTTGTGAGTTTGTATGCTTTTTCTCCATGCTCTGGTGGAATATTTACAATTTTTAGAAAATCACCCGAAGCCGCCTGAAGTTTATCAATTAGATGCTGGCTCACATCGTAAAAATATTTAGGATTTTGCCCTCCCGCATACACAGGGTCTTTTAAAAAACTACCTTCCAAATTAATGCCATATACTAAATTTTTGTAAACCGGATTCTCGTGAAGAAAATTTTTAATATACTTTAGTGAATTACATAATTGGCTTAAAGGAGCAGCCATAGTAGTTAGAAGCACTTTGGTTATACCCGTTTTTATATAAAAATCAAGTGCCTCCTTTAACCCTTCTTTATAAGCCTGTTCCGAATTATTAAAGGTATCTGTATCTATATTGTATTTTCCAAATGAGGCATCAAACCCAACAGAGCCGTGATTATGAATATCGATAAAACCAGGTAAGATGTATTTTCCAGAGGCATTAATCTCAGTAGTTGATTCATCCTTCTCAATTCCCTGTTCTATTTTTTTTATAATACCATTTGCAATCAGCAGGTCTGCCGAATAAACTTCGTTTAAGCCCACTATCGACCCTCCTTTTACAAGCACCTTTTCCATTATTTACCTATTTGTATAATAAACCAAGCAATAACTATTAAACCAATTACAAACAGCCAAGCCAAAAGAAACCCTGCCCAGTCCTCTTTATATCTTCGTCCAAAATCAGACCATCGCGATGCCTTTAGCCAACCTGGCAAATCTACCAAAATTAAGGCTTTCCCATAGTTTCCGGCATCTTTTGCACCATCTTCACCTTGTTGGTCATCAACTGAAAGCTTATTTAACCGCTGAAAGAAATGATTAATGGCTGGTTCAGGCTCGGGAACGGTTAACTTACTAATAATTATAAGTGCTGAAAACCCTGCCAACATGGCCCACCCAAAAGGTGCCGGCTCCCATGTATAAATAAGCATTAATGAGTCCTGATTGAGGTAGTTAATGATATAATATGTAAAGAAAGCTGTAATTACCGATGCCAGAGCTCCGTACCTGTTGGCACCTTTCCAAAGCATTCCACCAAATACCATAATGCCCATAAATGCTGCGATTGACTCTGTAAATAAGAAAGCTGATAATACATTTTTAACTATGAGTGCAAAGCCAACACCTAATAAGGTAAATAGCAAGCCTGCCAGTCTTCCTATATGAACCGATTTTTTATCTGTAACAGCAGAATTGAAGTAAGGTTTGTATATATCTTTTACAAAGAGTGCTCCAAGATTAACCATAAAATTAGAGCAGGACGACATATTTGCAGCCAATAAAGATGCAATCATTAAACCAACCAATCCGGGAGCAAGAAGTGTTCTTGTTGCATAACCAAAAGCGTGTTCTGGATCGTCTAATACTACACCACGCTGTACTATTAATGCTGCTACTATAATGCCTGTTAATGCCCAACCAAGGGTTACAAAACGCTTTAAAAAATTACCATAGGTTTGCCCAACTCTACAGGTACGCTCTGTTTTGCCGGTAGCAAAAAGAGACATTGAATGTGGCTGGGCTGTAATACCAATAATTCCATTGAGTGCAAGCATGGAGAGCGTAAAAGCCCCCAGCCCTAAATCATCGCTAAACAATGTGAAAAAATTCTCGGGAAGTAAAGACCTCATGGCTTTAAAGCCACCAACTTCATTCAACCCACTTGGAATAAGCATAAAAGAGAGGACAACAATTAATAGCCCCTGTATAAATTCTGTGTGAGCAGCGGCCACCAAACCACCAAAATAACTATAGATAATAAAGGCTATAGTCATTAGAACAACCACCATGTTCGAAGAAATGGCTCCATCTGTAGCTACCGATATAACTTTGGCGGCCCCTTGCAGCATGGCACCCATTATAAATACAAAGTAAATAATTGCAAATATGGTGTAAATAAGCCTAATCCACTTACCATAGCGGTCGCCCACCATTTCAGCTACGGTAGTTCTGTCGCTTCTTCGATACCATGGTGCAATAAGCCAGTAAAAGGGCGTAATCAGCAAATTTTTCCATTGATACCAGATAGTGGCAAAACCACCCTGAAGTGCCACACCGGCCTGAGCTACTGGCATTTCTGCGTGGGTACCTGTGCCAAATGCCTGCCCCATCATAGTCCACCATTTGAACGATCGTCCTCCCCTAAAATACTGATCGCTTGATTTGGCTCGTCTTGAAACCCAAAGGCCATAAGCTGTAATTCCAACAAAATAAACAATAAGTACCGTAAGATCAAGTGAGGTCATTTTGAGTTTTATGTTTATAGTTTTAGGCTTAAAGTTTAAAATGAAATTAAACGAAAGCTATTTACTTTTTTTTCGAAAGTACAATAAAAGATGTATTTATATTAGAAAAGCGGAAAGAAATTACCAGCTATCGGGTAAAAGTATTTTATCTCTACTGATTTTACATACCTGTCTTGCTTGGCTTTAGAGCATAATTTCAGCGGAGCAAGCTACATACTTAGCACCTCTAACCCGAAAAATTCACACGAATTTTTCGCCTACAAGACCGACTAATTCTAAAATTCATATAATCAGCTAGTTATATATTATGGACAGGTGAGTTACAAAATATACAACACCCAAAAATGGGGAAGTCAAATTTTAGAATTGTCGGGGTTAACCCTACTATAAATGCTTGACAATCAGTTGATATAAATTGTTCAGGTCATTACTTGTTGCAAAGTCATGAATAATCCAGGCTAATTGAATGGTCATCTGCTGGAGTCAACTCGTAGTGCCTTGTGGTTTTAAGTTGCCGCTGCGGTAATAATAACCGAGATTTTTTTGTGCCATAGGTTAATTATTATAGTTAACAATAACTGGTTGGGTTAATCGGTTAAAAAGCCCTTCTATTTCCTTTGAGGGGTTTTCAGGATTAATACGAAAAATGACATAGGCATTTTTTTCAGCATACCTGCTTCCTTTGGGTATTGTTAAACTATCTTCTTTTAAGTAAACAAACCTTCTGTCCCAGTATCTGCCTCCTGCCCTTGCATAAGAAATTCTGGTTTCGGGTTTTAACATAGGCGACTGACCTCCTTCCGAGTTAGTGTAATCGTACCCAAGGCGAATACTGCCAAAGCCGTATTTTAGGCTGTCGTTATAAAAGCAGAACCAATTAGCATTGGCATCAACAGGTGTTTTTCTAAGTTCTTTAATTGAATGATGGTTGCTTAAAGGCGGGGCATCGTATAGCGGAACCGTTTTTATTTCTCCATTTGCCAATGGAAACATAGCGTGGGTAAAAAGGCTGTCCATGGTCATTTCATCGTTACGTAGCAGGTTTAAAGCCACATCGTTAGTCATCGTCATGCCCGATGAAAATATAAAGTAGGGCAAATCTGCATAGAACTGATATTGCCCTTCGAGTTGAATTTCTTCGTACCCCTCTATCTTACCCGAACGATAGGTAGTAATTTGGTAGAGGCCTTTATCAATAAACACAGAGTCGTATTTGCGCAAATGTGCCATGGTTTTGTAATCTAAGCCTCCTTTTTGAAAACTTGGAGCCCAATGCATGTTAATTTTAGCTCTTTTTAGCACTTGATTGTTAAAGGGTTTTAACGTAAGTGAAGCGAGTTGTCCTGCCCCAATTCCATTCTTTGCGGTTGCCAGTTCAGAGGTAAGGTTGGCTACATAATGGTTGTTTTCTATAACCAGCTCCAACCCTTCCCCCTCTGCTTTTAAATCTGTTGAAATTACCTCGTCTTGTGCC
>CAZZML010000295.1:0-4534 GCA_964654735.1 uncultured Roseivirgaceae bacterium
AATCACTGGCACAATAAGTCCGATATAGGTGGCACAGTTTAAACCGTAATAGCCAATTACCTTTAGTTAAAATAATGCAAAAAGTTAAATTTCCTTAAACAATACTTATTTATGCACATAAAATCTCATGTTCAAAAATAACTAATGTGGATACCAAAATTGTTCCTCTTTACTAAAATCATGAACAATCTAGGTGTAATCATATCTGAGGCACATTCAAGAGTAATGCTATTGAATGGTGTCTTTTATTCTTAGTCTGGTAATTGTTCAAAATCTATTTATCTTTTATAGAAACAAGCTGTTTTTGTGACAAAAAATGGATTTTTACTGCTTTTAGGAGGCACGTTCTCATACAACTTTCAGCTTTTTTTGATAAAGCTGAAAGTTGGCAGCTAGCACTCGCCATTCTCCGCCCAATTTCTAGTGCATTGGTAGTGTGGATGCCGAAGAAAATCCGGAGAATTTCTGTTTTGGCTGTTCTGGCCTTGATCTTTTTTAAGTGATAGTGTTCTTTTTCTTTTCTAAAACTCCCTTCCAAACGACTGGCTCTTTCTTTGGTAATCATTCCAGCAAGCTGCTTTCGATGGTCTTCATGTTTTGAATGAATACTTCGAGATGAAGCCAATGAAGTAGATGTTGTGCTTGGGACTTTATCAGTAGTAAACCAGAGCAACTGTCTGATAAACTTACATTTATGTGTTTTTCATATGCCTATCCGCTTTGATACCTATCATTAGAACTACCGAGCCATTTGCGGTTGAAATAGGATCCACTCAACTGGGATATTGGGGAGGGGGTTGGAGTAAAAGCTCCCATTTTTGGGTCACTACAAGCTTTTATAGAAATAAAATATGAAATTTGCCAAGATGTTTATCTAAATTCTAAGGTTAATAATTTACCATTTTTATTCTCCTAAAATTTCTGCAGGAATGTGAAGAAAGAATCAAACAGGTCTATAAACCTTTGTTGAGTCTGGTTCCGTAAAACTTATTGAGTTTAACATTTTCATCAACTTCTCTACCTGCGCCCTCCTCGAAAATTGAGTTTCACCAACCCTCCTTGAATTAACTTGGTATGCATTTAGTTGTTTTTTATGGCTCAAAAAGTGTTGAATTTGATGCACGAAATCACTTGGCTTATCAGGGTCGTAATAAAAACCACAATTATCTTTTTCGCAAATATCCTTTACCCAACCTTTAGTATTAGTAATAATAAGCTTGCCTGACGCTAGGGCATCAAAAAACTTATTTGGGCTATTGGTTTCTAGTATGGGTTTGTTAGCAAAAGACACATAAGCCGCATCGGTTACATTGAGTAATCGTTTGAGGTTATGCTTATTTTGAAACTTTACAAATCGTACATTGGTGAGCTCAAAGTGCTTCACTAAATAAGTCAGTTTTTCGGTTTGAGAACCAACACCAATAATAAAAAACACCAATGGAAGTTCAGATTTTAAAGAGGCATTTGCTGCGGCTAGCAAATACTCTAAATGGTTGGCTGCCCCAATGGCTCCAAAATAAGAAACCACCAGTTTCCCTTTTACATCGAACAAATCTTCTAACTCTGGGTTTTTTACTTCAGGTTTAAAAAATTCCACATCCGACATATTAGGAATAAGCTCTACCGTTTTATTTGGCTGTCGTTGTTCTATTTGGGCTTTTATACCAGGAGATAGAGCAATTATTTTGTCCGCATGTTTATACACTTTTTTCTCAAGCCGTTCTAAATACGATTTTATAAACCTGTTTTTTATTACACCTAACTGAACGGGCGCTTCTGGCCATAAGTCACGTACTTCAAAATAATAAGGAATGCCCAGCTCTTTCTTTATTTTTAAGGCAGACAGGCCAATGGTAAGTGGCGTAGAAGTGGCATAGACAAGATTCACGTTTTTAATCGCTCTAGCCTTTTTTCTTACCAACTTCATAAACCGATAAAAGGAGAAAACCCGTTTACTGAATCCGAGTTCATTATCGTAAAAAACAGGTAAATAATGTACCTTAATTCCTTCAATATTTTTTACTTCTTCATAAGTTTTATTATGAGAAGTAATCATTTCTACTTCAATTCCATTATCTACCATTCCTTTAGCCAAGTAGTACGACCGAATGGCACCACCTTCTTCGGGAGTTCTAAAATATTGATGGATGTAGAGGACTTTCATTAATACGAACAAATATAGCCTAATTGACCAACTAAAAGTTAAGTATCAACCATTTGTGTAATAGTAGAATTCGCCATAGTTCTTGTGTTAAATTTTCTTTCCCAATAGAATGGAGTTTTCGCAATCCTCTTATTTTTTGTTGAGATACAAACTTGTGTACGAGATGTTCTTTAGAGTTAAAACACCAGAGCTTTTCCTCTTTGAGCCAATCATTCATCGGTAATCCTAACCCTTGTTTTTTACGTGTGGCAAATACCTTTCCGCCATAATTGATAAGTTGCTCTTTTAACATCCACTTTCCCCCATTTTTGAATAGTTCATTAGCTTGTACACTTCGAGTAGCTTTAACTAATTGGCAATCCAAATAAGGAACCCTTGTTTCAATGGAGCTTTGCATCGTTGCATGATCGGTAATAGCAAGCACATCAGCACTCAGGTAGTTTTGTTGGTCGTGTTCAAAGGCTTTTCTAAGGTGAGTTTCATTGCTTAGCTTGGCCTCCCAAAGCTTTCCGATAATGTGGAAACTGTCTGATTGTACAAAATTATTAAAGGTTGTTGATGGGTCGGCATCTAAGGCATTGGCCAGTTTTTTAATTTGAGTTAGTTGGTTTGAAAAGTCAGGTATCTTTTTTCCTTGTTTCAATAATGGAAACCAAGGCTTATCTCTGTATTTTAAATAATTATAGAACGCTTTATGCCTATTATAGCCACCAAATAATTCATCGGCTCCAGCTCCTGAAAGTAGCACCTTCGATTTACCAACCGCTCTTTGTGCTACTAACCATGTTAAATACCCTCCACTATCAGCTATGGGCTGGCCAAGAGTTTTAATGTAATTGTCTATATCCTCTAATGAATTTTCGCCAATGCCAATTTCGTTATACTCAGCTTGGTAGAGCTTGGCGGCTTTCGCTGCAAAGGAACCATCCTTTGTATCGTACCTGTTTTTACCTTTGCTAGCCACTGAAAATGCTGGTATGTTTCGATAGCCTAACTCCTTATTTAAGATAGCAAGGAGCAACGTGGAGTCAACGCCACCACTCAGCATAACGCCTGTATTATTCGCTTCTGAATATTGTTGAACAACGGAATCGATCAGTAGTTGTTTTATGCCCTGCGTTTCTTCTTGAACATATTCTGGCAAAATAGATTTTTTAACTTCACCCTTTTTGTCTATTTGCAAGATAGTACTAGGCATTACTTCTTCTATGTCTTTAAAAAAAGTAGCTGGTCTTGGTGCGTATTTATAGGCTAGATAGTGCGGAATGGCTTCTTCGTTAAGTTGCTTTTCAACTAACCCCGAGGCAAGTATTCCTTGAACCTCAGAAGAGATGATGAGCAGGTTTTGCGAATGATGCACAAACAAAGGTTTAATGCCTAATCGGTCTCGTGCTATAATTATTTCATTTGATTCAAAATCTATAAATACAAAAGCAAACATTCCATTGAGGTGTTGGATGCCTTCTTTCCCTTTTTTAATTAGCCAATAAAGTAGGGCTTCTGTATCAGACTTGGTTATGAATTGAACACCGCTTGTCAGTAGTTCATTTTTTAAATCTTCATAATTATAAATCTCGCCATTAAACAAAAGAGCATACCGACCATCTTGAGTGAGGAAAGGTTGGTTCGAGTTACTATCCTTATCTATAATTTGCAGTCGGTTTGAACCAAGGAGTATCTTGCCTTTTGCAAATGGTTTCTCCATGTGGTGGCTCGCATCTGGTCCTCGATGTTTGATAGCATCCATCATTTTTTGGAGATGCTCTGGTTGAACTTTTCCACCAAAATCAAGAATCATACTTATGCCACACATATTGTAAAGTTAACCGCAAAGGCCACAAAGAATGCGCAAAGCCCGCAACAAATTCTTAGGGAACTTAGCATTATATAAACTTAGTGTCCTTTGCGGTTAATATGTTTTTTCATAATATTTACACCACTGCGCAATGGCACATTCTTCGCATTTGGGTTTGCGAGCTGTGCAAGTATATCTACCGTGCAGAATCAGCCAATGATGAGCTAATGGCACATCTACTGTTGGTATGTATTTAATAAGCTGCTTCTCAACCTCTAAAGGAGTTTTAGCCGTTTGCGTAACCAAACCTATTCGTTTAGAAACCCGAAAAACATGAGTATCTACCGCCATTGTAGGTTGGTTATAGACCACAGAAGCAATTACATTAGCTGTTTTACGACCCACACCAGGCATTTTCTGTAAATCTTTGATGTCGCTGGGTACAACCGAACCAAACTCTTCGCTAAGAATCTTAGCCATGCTAATAAGGTGCTTGGCTTTGTTATTTGGATATGTAACTGATTTTATAATAGGAAAAACTTCATCAAAATGAGAAGCGGCCAAATGTTCGGGCG
>CAZZML010000296.1:0-4503 GCA_964654735.1 uncultured Roseivirgaceae bacterium
CACCTTCGATTTTATCGTTACTTTCTGAATAGGTTTAACAGGATCGTTACTATAAATTGTTACGGTTTTGATTTGAGTACCTTTTCTACCAGCAGAATTAAAAGTCACACTAAGATCAACCGACTCTCCTGGCTTTAAATCCTTTGTTGCTAATTTGGGAACAGTACACCCACAACTTGCTTTGGTTTTGCGAATATTTAAATCTGTTTTGCCTGAATTTGTTAGTACAAATGTGGCAGAAACCACATCTCCTGAAGTAATACTACCAAAATTGTGAATAGCGTTTTTAATGGACAGTTTTGGTGCATTCAATTTTTCCTCTTCAGTCATAGGAGGAAAATACTCCTGAATATCAGCATACACCGACATGCTTTTTCTAGCATCATCTCCTCCCTCATTGGTTGTAAACACAATATTTTCAGACATAAAACCCAGTTCACCTGTTTTTTCAGCGTGATAGTAAACAATAACCCTTCCTTTCTCCTTAGGAGCTAAAGTTTCAGGTACAAACCTTACACTTATGTACAAAGGCCCCTCTATATCTGGGTTAAATACAATTGAACTGTCAGAGGCATTATAAACGTCAAATTCTTTATAGGCAGATTCATTATTGAATACTTTACCCATATTAAAAGCCCGATATTTTACTCTTATACCTCCTAAAAGTGTTGGTAAATCATCTTCTACCGTTCTAGGTTTGGGTTCTACCTGACCGTTTATACGTAGTACAATAGTTTTACTCTGCTCAGATGTAGTAACCGTAAGTGTTTTATGAAAAGGACCTGGCCGGTTTAAAGGGTTATAGCTAACCTTGATAAAACCTGAATCTCCGGGTGCAACTTCCTCTTTAGTCCAGGCTGGGGTGGTACAACCACAAGAAGCTTTTACACCCAGTATTTTTATTGGCTCAGTTCCCGTATTTTTAAATATAAAATCAAACTCAGCAGAGCCATCTGTTTCTTTTATGTTTCCAAAATCATAAGAAGGTTCTTCAAAGGTGATATTTTTAAGTTCTTGAGCTAATAAAGCTGAGTTTATAAAAAGTAAAATAAAAAATATTGGTTTCATCTTGCTATATTTTAATTACAAGTCAAAGATACATTATATGAATGTTCTGTTCGAGGTTCTGTTCGAGATTTATCATATTTGTACACTGTTTCAAAGGGTATTGAGATTAGAATAAAATTTAATTATGGCTAGAATTTTAACAGGTATTCAATCTTCGGGAAAACCACATTTAGGCAACCTGCTTGGAGCGATAAAACCTGCCATTGAGCTTTCTAAAAACAAAGATAACGACTCCTTGTTTTTTATAGCTGACCTGCACGCTTTAACCACGGTTAAAGATGCTGAGCTAATTAAAAACCATACCCAAGCCGTAGCTGCTGCCTGGCTGGCTTTTGGATTTGATACCGATAAGAATCTATTCTATCGCCAATCAAGAATACCCGAAGTAACAGAGCTTGCCTGGTATTTAAACTGCTTTACGCCTATTCCTATGTTGCAAAATGCACATTCGTATAAGGATAAAGCTGATAAATTATCGGATGTAAATGCCGGACTATTTACATACCCTGTGCTAATGGCTAGTGATATTTTAATGTACGATGCCGATTTTGTTCCTGTAGGAAAAGACCAGCAGCAGCACTTAGAAATGACTAGAGATATTGCTCGGAGCTTTAATCATCATTATGGTGAAGAGGTTTTTGTAATTCCTGAAGTGATGATTGATGAAGCCGTTATGACTGTACCAGGTACAGACGGGCAAAAAATGAGTAAGAGTTATGGCAATACGATTGACATCTTTTTACCTGAAAAACAATTAAGGAAAGTGGTATTGAGTATTGTAACTGATAGCACGCCTTTAGAAGATCCAAAGGACCCTGATACGTGCAATGTATTTGCACTCTATAAATTACTTGGCTCAGACATGCAAATAAAAGATATGAGAGCAAATTACGAAGGTGGTAATTATGGTTTTGGCCATGCAAAACAAGCCCTCTTTGAATTGATAATGGAGGAGTATAAAACGGAAAGAACCCTGTTTAGTGAGTTTATAGAAAACCCTACAGAGTTGGAAAACAGGTTACAACAAGGAGAAGCTAAAGCTAGAGAAATTGGACACAGAGTACTTAGCCGTGTAAGAAAAGTGGCTGGGTTTAAATCTTAATAGTATGAGCGAATTGCAATTTCCTATAGGTAAATACAAAAGCATTAAATCTCCAAGCGCAGAACTTTATCAGTCGTGGATGAACATTATAGCTTCTTTTCCTGCTGATTTAAAAAAATCAGTTGAAGGGTTGAGTGAAGAGCAATTGCAAAGCACCTATCGGCCAAATAGCTGGACAATAAAACAATTAGTACACCATGTGGCAGATAGCCATATGAATGCCTTTATGCGATTTAAGCTGGCCATCACAGAAGAAAAACCAACGATAAAGCCTTATTTTGAAGCTAAGTGGGCAAAACTATACGATTATACAGGCTCAATTGAATCTTCTTTGCAAATTGTAGAAGGAGTACACACAAGATGGATTGAGTTACTGAAAGGAATGAGTGAAGATGATTTTACTCGAACCTATATTCATCCTGAATTTAATAACGAATACGATTTAACCGAAGCTGTTTGCCAATACGATTGGCATTGCAGGCATCATTTAGCACATATAGAGTTAGCAAAAAAATAGTGTGAAGTTTAGAGGTGAAAGTTCGAAGTTAAAACTTCAGACTTCTAGCTTCTGACTTCCAACTTTAAAATTATGAACGCAAGAGAAAAAGCACAAAATTGGCTCAGCCAAGATATAGACAAGGACATAAAAGAGCGTATTCAAGCATTGCTTGATGGGCCGGAAATTGAAT
Organism: uncultured Roseivirgaceae bacterium; assembly: GCA_964654735.1. Classification (GTDB taxonomy): domain Bacteria; phylum Bacteroidota; class Bacteroidia; order Cytophagales; family Cyclobacteriaceae; genus JAKISE01. Next base: position 2,860 of record CAZZML010000296.1, read on the forward strand.
TAACTGAAGCCTTCTATAAAGACTTAGAATTTGGCACAGGTGGCCTTAGAGGCATTATGGGTGTGGGTTCAAATCGAATGAACAAATATACGTTAGGTATGGCTACTCAAGGCTTATCTAACTACCTCAATAAAACGTTTCCAAACGAAGAAGTTAAGGTAGCCATTGCCTACGATTGCAGAAATAACTCCGATTATTTCGCTGAGATAACTTCTGCTGTATTTTCTGCCAATGACATTAAGGTGTATGTTTTTGAAGAGCTTAGGCCTACGCCTGAGTTATCTTTTGCCATTCGTGCCTTAGGTTGTAAATCAGGTGTAGTGCTCACGGCCTCCCACAACCCGAAAGAGTATAATGGCTATAAGGCCTATTGGGATGATGGTGCACAGGTTACTCCTCCACACGATAATAATATTATTAAAGAGGTTCAAGCCATTACTTCGCTTACAGATATAAAGTTTGATGCTAATCATTCTTTAATTGAAAAAATCGGTTCTGAAATTGACAAACAATACCTCAGTTCCATAAAAACATTGGCATTAGATCCGAAAGCCATAGAAAAAGAGAATGATTTGAATATTGTGTATTCTTCTATTCACGGAACAGGCATTACGATGGTACCTCCAGCACTTGAGATGCTAGGATTTACCAATGTTAATATTGTACAAGAGCAGTCAGAGCCTAATGGCAATTTCCCAACGGTAGTCTATCCTAATCCTGAAGAAGCTGAAGCACTTACACTGGCTCTAAAACTGGCAAATAATACCAATGCAGATTTGCTTATGGCCACCGACCCGGATGCTGACCGAGTAGGAATTGCGGCTATGGGATCTAACGGTAAGTTTGAGCTAATGAACGGCAATCAGTTGATAAGTTTGTTAGCTTATTACACACTTAATAAGCGAAAAGATCTTGGAACATTAAACACGGATACACAGTATATGGTAAAAACTATTGTTAGTACTGACTTATTCGACACAATTTGTGCTGATTATAGCATACCTTGCTATAACACGTTAACAGGTTTTAAGTATATAGCAACAACCATTAGAGAACTGGAAGGTCCACGTCAGTTTATTGGAGGCGGTGAAGAAAGCTATGGCTATATGCCTTCGGCAGTAACACGCGATAAAGATGCCGTTGCCACTTGTGCGCTTATAGCAGAAATGGCAGCAGATGCAAAGGGTAAGGGTAAAACCTTATGGGATGTACTACACGATATTTACGTAACCTACGGGGTTTGGTACGATAGCATGACACCTATCACTCGCAAAGGAATTAAAGGTGCTGATGAAATTGCTACTAAAATGAAGCAATTAAGAGAAGCCCCTCCTGCAAGTTTAGGAGGAGACAAGGTGGTTATTATTAAAGATTATCAATCTGGCATTGAGCAAAACCTTGAAACAGGAAAAGAAGAAAAAATGGATTTCCCGGTATCTAATGTGCTTCAATTTTTCACAGAAAATGGCAGTAAAATTTCGGCAAGGCCTTCTGGAACAGAACCGAAAATTAAGTTTTACTTTAGTTTAACGCATAAAATTTCGGGTAAAGGTGAAATAGAAAGCACAAACAAAAGACTCAAAGAAAACGTAGAAGAAATTATCAATGATTTAAATTTAAACTACTATCATCCGAGTAATTAAA
>CAZZML010000297.1:0-4494 GCA_964654735.1 uncultured Roseivirgaceae bacterium
ATGTCCATATTAGATAATACAAAAATGCTGTCCTAGTTAGAACTTAGCCAAAATAGACTATCTCCATTGTAAATTCTAACCTTTTCATATTAATTCGCTAATCCAATTGAACCACCTTTAGAGAGATGTTTTACGAGGAAACGCATTTATTTAAGTGATTTCTCGATTAATTCTTTAAACACGCAATTAATTTCTATATTAGAGCATCAAACACGCAAAAAATTGCAATTTATGTTAAAAAGAGAACGGCAGATTGAGATATTATCTCAATTAGAAGAATCTAAAAAAGTGTTATCGACAGAACTAAGTTTATCCCTAAATGTATCCGAAGATACAATCCGAAGAGATTTGAAAGAGTTAGCCAATGAAGGAAAACTGCTAAAAGTTCATGGAGGAGCACTTACTACGGCTCAAAAGGTATATACATTTAGAGAAAATGAAATATTTGACCATGACAAGAAATTAATTATGGCAAAAAAAGCACTGACACTTATAGAAGACAATGATGTTCTAATTATCGGAGGCGGAACAACCAATATGGAGTTAGTTTCAATTTTCCCTCCTGATTTAGGAATTACAGTATTTACCTACAGCCTACCTATAGCGATGAGACTCTCCGATCATCCTAAAATAGAGGTAATTCTTTTTGGTGGAAAATTGATGAAAAGAGCGCAAGTAACCGTTGGGTTGGATATGATCCAGAATATATCTAATATGAGAGCTGATGCCTGTTTTTTGAGTTCGAGTGGGGTAGATGTTGATACAGGACTAATGGAAATCGATTGGGAAATTTCTCAATTAAAAAAAGCGATTGTTAGGATTTGTGATAAAGTGGTGATAATGTCAACAGCTGAAAAGATTGATACCAAACAAAGGTTTTTAGTTTGCGGAATTGATAAAATCAATCATTTGATTACGGAGGCTGAACCTGACTCAAGTTTGCTTCAGGGGTTTAGGAAAAGAGGGGTACAGGTATTATAATAAATTTTTAAATGGCTCAAGAAGACTTGCTTGTTAAACTCTATCAACTACCAGAATATCATTCAGGCAGTTTTAGTTTTGAAGGTATCAAAATTAAAAAGGCAATGCCATTTGAAATGTCATTTATTGTTGAGTTTGCCCGAAATTTTAGCGAAGCATGGGCAAATGAGTGCGAAAAATCTTTTTCTAATGCTCCGGTTTCATGCTTTGTTGCCTACAAAAAACAGAAAATAGTCGGGTTTTCATGTTACAATACCACGGCTCCAGGATTTTTTGGCCCCACAGGAGTAAACGAAAACTATAGAGGAAAAGGAATAGGAAAGGCTTTATTGCTAGAAGCACTGTATTCTTTAAAGTATGCGGGTCATGCTTATGCTTTCATAGGCAGGGCAGGACCCTCTCAATTTTATCAAAATACTGTTGGTGCAACTATTATCGAAGGATCAAGTCCGGGAATTTATCAAGATTTAATTACAAATCAGTAAAATGGGAAGCAATAAACGAAACCCTTGGGCTTGGATTCCCACCTTATATTTTTCTCAAGGCCTGCCTTATGTTATTGTAATGACGGTTTCAGTAATTATGTACAAGAATTTTGGCATTTCTAATGTTAAAATTGCCTTTTATACAAGCTGGCTCTACCTGCCTTGGGTAATAAAACCTCTATGGAGCCCTTTTGTCGATATTTTTTTTACAAAGAGAAAATGGGTACTGGCAACACAATTTATTTTAGGAATATCTCTTGCTAGCATAGCTCTAACATTACCTACACCATATTATTTTCAATATTCAATGGCTTTTTTGTGGTTAATGGCTTTTAATTCAGCAACCCACGATATAGCCAGCGATGGTTTATACCTCATTGGTCTTAATTCAAAAGAGCAATCATTTTTTGTAGGCATACGAAGTACCTTTTACAGAGTTGCTATGATTACAGGCCAAGGATTGTTGGTGATGTTGGCAGGCTATTTAGAGGAAACACTTAATAGCCCTCACAAAGCTTGGAGTATTGTGTTTTTTATTTTAGCAGGGGTGTATATTAGCTTTTTTGTGTATCATAAATTTGCTCTTCCCAAACCTGAAATCAATAACCAACAAAAGAAAAAATCATTCAAGGAAGTTTTTTCGGAATTTGCCGAAACTTTTAAACTCTTTTTTCTTCAAAAGAATATTGTTATAGCAATACTATTTTTAATGACCTACCGGTTGGGCGAATCGCAACTTGTTAAACTAGCTTCTCCTTTTTTATTAGATGATACTCAAGTAGGGGGGCTAGGCCTTTCAACAACTCAGGTAGGGCTAGTATATGGAACATTTGGTATAATAGCTTTAACAATAGGAGGTATTTTAGGAGGCGTTTTAGCTTCGCGAAATGGGCTTAAGTACTGGATCTGGTGGATGTTAGCAGCTATAAATTTACCAAATATTGTTTATGTTTTTCTTTCCTATGCACAACCCGAATCATTTTGGATAATATCAGCAGCCGTTATTATTGAGCAATTAGGGTACGGCTTTGGGTTTACAGGCTATATGCTTTTTATGATATACATTTCGAGAGGAAAATATAAAACAGCACATTTTGCCATTACCACCGGTTTTATGGCACTTGGTATGATGATGCCAGGCATGATTAGTGGTTGGATTCAAGAATTAATTGGATACCAACATTTCTTTATTTGGGTACTAATAGCAACTATACCATCTTTTATAATAACTGCGTATTTAAAAATCGACAAAGATTTTGGGGTAAAATAAAATGATGAAAAATAATGATTGGATGTATGAATTACCAATTCATACAAGTGAAGAGGGGAAGATATGGGCAAAAACTCAATTGGAAGCCATGACATTGACTCAAAAAATTGGGCAATTAATTCATATCGCAACCTGGTCTAATAAATCGCAAGTACATATAGATGATATAACTCATTTAATAAATGAATATGGTATTGGAGGCTTAATATTTTTTCAAGGAGACCCGCAAAAGCAAGCTCTACAAACAAATTATTATCAAAGCATATCTAACGTGCCATTAATGGTTTCAATTGATGCTGAATGGGGTCTTGGTATGAGATTAGATGAGGTTGAGTCTTTTCCTTATCAATTAACATTGGGTGCAATCCCTAATAATAACCTAATATATGAAATGGGCAGTGCTGTTGGAAAGCAGCTTAAAAGAATAGGGGTAAATGTAAATTTTGCACCAGTTATTGATATAAACACCAACCCTGCTAACCCGGTAATTAACTTTCGGTCGTTTGGTGAAAATAAAAATAAAGTAGCTTCGAGAGGCATTTCCTATATGGAAGGTGTGCAAGACGAAGGAATATTAGCTTGTGCAAAGCACTTTCCTGGCCATGGCGATACCGATGCAGATTCGCATAAAGAGCTGCCTTTGCTAAATAAGTCTTATAAAGAGCTAATTGATACAGAGCTTTATCCATTTGAGAGATTAATTGCTAAAGGAGTAGGAGCAATTATGACTGCTCATTTGCATATACCACAACTCGACTCTTCTGATGCTAGAGCATCTACTTTATCGCCCCAAATAATTAATGGGCTGCTAAAAAATAAAATGAATTTTAAAGGATTAGTTTTTACTGATGCACTTGATATGAAAGCTATTTCTGATTATTACGAGCCCGGATATGTAGATGTTGAAGCCTTAAAAGCAGGGAACGATGTTTTAGTATTTGTAAATCATGTAAGTGTTGCAATTAAGCAAATTAAGAAAGCAATTGGCAATGGAGATATCAGTATAGATGAAATAGAAAAGAGATGTTTAAAACAACTTTTGTACAAGTATTGGATGGGGCTGAGCGAATTTGAGCCAATAGAAACTTCAAATATTGTTTCAGATATAAACGATCAGACTGCCGAATTAAGCCATAGGCTATATGAAAAATCCATTACCTCTCTTAAGTCTAACATTAGAAAAATTAATAAGAATGAAAAATCAATAGCAATTTTTTCGGTTTATGCTGATGGCGATAAGGTTGAGGCAGGTCAATTGGCTCATCACACCTTGCTAAAAGGAAAAGGCAATCATAAGCATGATCATTTTGAATCTCAAATGTTGGATTATTTTGAAACAAAACCTGAAATAATCAATCTGAATTATGATGATAAAGAAGAAGTGCAATCTGCTATTTTGTTAAAATTACAGAAGTTTGATATTGTAGTTATTGCAGTACATAGTATTAAGCTTAAAGCGGTTGAGAATTTTGGAATTACAGAAAATCTCTCCCAGTTCTTGAGCAAATTAATTGCAAAGCAAAAATGCGAGCTAATATTTTTTGGCAATCCGTATGCGCTTAATAAAATTAATAAGCTGGAAAAAGCAGAATCGATTCTTATTACCTATCAAGAAAATAAATACACACATAATGCGGCTTATAAAGTAATTACAGGGCAATTAGAAGCAGAAGGGGTGTTGCCCGTTTCTATCAATAAAAGTTTTATATCCGGTAAACATCACATTACACTAGTATGAAAAAAATAATTATAGCTAGT
>CAZZML010000298.1:0-4459 GCA_964654735.1 uncultured Roseivirgaceae bacterium
AAAACAACAACTATGGAATTATTACCAGAGTGGGCACCGGGAATACACCCGTTAATTATTCATTTCCCCATTGCCCTATTATCACTTGCAGTGGGTCTTACGGCTTTAGCTATATTTTATAATCCTAAGTGGATTACAAAGTCAACATTAGGTTTATATGTATTAGGCACACTCGGAGCATTAGCTTCTTATATTTCAGGAAAGGATGCTGCCGATAGCATCGGCTTAAATTTAAAAGCAGAAATAGCCATTGGTACACACTCCGATTGGGCACTTTATACACTGATTTACTTTGGGGTGCTTACTACCATCTACTATGTGGTGCTTTTTATGTTAAAAAAGGAGCGTGTCAGCTATAGAATAATAGTAGCAGTATTAGCCGTAGCCGGCTTCTTTATACTAGGCCAAACAGCCGAGTATGGTGGGCGTCTTGTATTTGAATATGGCCTTGGAGTACAGAAATAAAAATTATCAACTAACAACTAACAATTATGAAATTAACAATTCAAAAAACCTCTTATGTATTAATTGCTTTAACGCTTGTTTTTGCAATGTCTTGTGGAGGAACGTCAAGTTCTGAAAATGGAGAACATGAACATATCGAAAGTATGGAGCATAACGATGCCAAAGATCACAATATGAATGAACATACCGAAGACAACGATATGAAAGAGAAAAAGCAGCATTCAGAAGGTATGAGTGACTCAAAGGTGGGCGAAGCCTTTACCTGGATGGCCATGGAAGAACATAAAGGCATGCTAGCCTATAAAACTGATAATGTAACGATGATGAAGCATGGCGAAGACAATGTAATGATATTCTTTCCCAAAGGAGAAAAAGCATTGTGTATGTTTACTAATAAACAAGGCAGTGTAGGTGTAACCGCCACCATTAAACTAGAAGGTAACGATGGAGAAGTGAAACTAATCCACCATAGTATTGATAAGGATAATTATGAGTTTGTTGCTTTAAAAGGCAATACAATGAACTTGGGTAGAGTAGTAAAGGGAGAAGAGAAAATATTAGACTCCAAAGAAGTTGAAGTGCCCACTGATTGGTTTACATTAACAGTTACTGCAGCAGGCACTCATTTTAAAGGATACTTAAATGATAAAATGATTACACATGGGCACGCTGATGAAATGGCAACAGGCTATGTAGGCATGTCGGCTTCAGGCAATAGCATGTTATCAGTTAAAAAAGTTGAAGCAACTCCTTTAGAGGTTGAACATTAAAACAAAATACACATTAAATAAGAAACAAAATGAAAAAGATTATTATGTGTTCGCTCTTATTGAGCATATTATTTGTGGCATCAACAGCAATGGCGCAAACAGAAGAGGAAAAAGTAAAAACGGTATTAAGGACTTATAAGGCCGCATTGGAGAACTTAAATGTGGATGATACTGAAAAATATTTTACCTCAAATTCTGAAATTTTGGAAACAGGTAAGGTGGAAGGTTCGTACCAAGACTACATTGCCCACCATATTGGACCAGAATTAAGCCATTTTAAGTCGTTTACTTATAATAATTATAAGGTAAATGTAGTGGTAGATGGCGATTATGCATTTGGAACAGAAACTTATGTGTATGTAATTGTTTTAAAAGAGAGCGAAAAAGTAATTGAGCGTCAAGGTGCAGCAACTTCGGTGTTGCACAAAGAAGATGGGGTTTGGAAGATAATGAAAAGCCATAACTCTTCAAGAGCTGTAAAAAAAGAAGTGCATTAAATTAAATGTTGGAGTAGTGACAAAAGTTACCGCTTTTAATTCGTCTATGTCTCAACTTTGACCTAGATTGAGCGATTCAGTGGAGATGAGAAGTGCTAAGAGACTGAGAATAAAAAGTTTACAAAAAACACAGGAACACCTAGAAGGTGTTGTGAGTATTTTTGGAAGTCTTTTTAACTCAGTACATTAGTGCTTATCACTTCAGAGAATCGCTCAATCTAGGTTTGAATCAACAATAGAAATTAAACATAAATTTTTAAATTATTATGAAAGCAAATATGGGATCGGCAGACAGGATTATTAGAATAATTTTGGCTGTAGTTATGGGAGTTCTTTACTTCCAGGGAATTGTAGGAGGTACTTTAGGTATTATTTTAGTAGTAGCGGCAGTAGTTTTTGCACTTACTAGTTTAATTAGCTTTTGCCCGCTATATCCAATTTTTGGGTTAAGTACCAAAAAGAAAGAAAACAATTAGGTTAGGTTTAGCCGGTTTAGCAGTAAGCACGGCTATAAAATAATAGCCACTCAACCGAGTGGCTATTTTATTTTGCCTTGAAAAAACCACGTCCTTTGAGCCCTTTTGTGATTCCGTCATTTGCCTACGCTGATTCCTCCCCCCCTCTACCATTGACGTATTTATTTAACAGGGGCTGTAAATTTTGCTTTTTTTATTCCGAGGCACGAGGAATCTTATGCTAAACAAAGATGACTTTCTAATTTTATAAAATTCCCCTCTCTTAATGACGGATTATTTTTACGTAAGGCAGTTAATTAATGCTGTACCATTATTCGTTTCCGGATAGGTTCTCCATTCAACTCTGTTTGAATATAATAAATGCCGGGAGTCCAGTTTACCGTTGCTAACTCTACCTGGCTATTTCCTTTTACCAGAACAGTGGTATAAGTAAGCTGTCCAAGTTGGTCATACACGTTTATCTTAGTGTCTTTAATTACGGCATGTTTAAATTGAACGGTAACCTGTTTATTGGCAGGGTTAGGGTAGGTGGCAAAACCAAATAAGTCTAACTCCTCGTCAATGCTCAATATAGTATTAATCGTTGGCTCAATTATTTCTGTTTGATATACCAATCTGGATTGTTCATCTTGCACAAAAATAATAATTGAGTAGGTACCAGATGCATACTCCTGACTAGTTGACCAGTTGTTGGTAACAGGAAGTGTGCTACCCTGTGTGAGTGCCTCTTTGAATTGTTGCCCAGAGGCTGAAGGCAGCATTTCTTTAACTACATAATTAAACTCCGTTTCTCCCGTTTTTATCTGGTCAGCAGGGTAGTTACTAGCTAATAATTTGTTTTCAACAATGGCTGTATGCACAATAAAAGTACCTGGAATGTCCTCTAATGCAGTAAGAATGGAGCTTATTTCAATTATGTTATTATTTTGTACAACTGTAGTTGTAATGCTTAAAGGAGCACTATTTAACGATCTAATATTATATTCATTTTTACCCCATTCTGTATAGCGTAAATCTGCTTCAGCCTTGCCATCAATTGCCACTCTTGGGGTGGTTGTAATGCCATAATACAACGCTCTGGCATCGGCATCAGGGGAGTTGCTCAATGGGTCGTCTCCATCCATATCGGGGTGGTATTCTATCACAGCGAGCCCCGTGGTATTGGTTGCTAATAATCGAATGGCTGCGTTTTCATCGGCCGTATTAGTGGCTTGCATTGTACTTGAGAAATTCTCTAGTAATACGGTTCTTGTTCTATTGCCAATAAATACATTGTCTATGGCTAAACCATCAAAATCGGGTCTGTTAGTGCTACTGCTTTTAAATTGAACCCGCAATATAACATTGCCTATGGTAGGGTTTACATCGTCCAGTACATGCTTCGATTCCTGCCAGGCACTATCTGTATTTGCCGACCAACCAAAATCTACAGTAGGTTGATCACCTGGCTTGGCCGCAATATTTTGTGCATTATACCATTTATCACCCGATTCGAGTTCTCCTAAAATTTCCCAAGAGGCAGTAGCCAAATTAGTATCATTGGTATATTGTATCACTGCTCCATCATCTGGTGTTGTATGATAAAATGTGCCGATTTTGATCATTGGGCGCTCCAGTTGCGAAATATCAAAACAGGCACTGTAAAGATTGGTATAGGTATCTTTGGCATATCCTTGCGATAGTTTTGTCATCCATACATTTTGGCCTTCCAAGGATGTATTTATTATACCTCCATTGGGAACACCATACTCCCAAATTGCTCCGGTTGTTTCATTTTGAGGAACCCAGCCCCCATTATCAGCTTCAAAGTCTTCATTATACACATTTGTTTCAGTAACAGGAATAGATTCCAAAACGCCAATTGCCTCGGTAAATGACACTATGCAGCCTGTAGTAGTTTGTAGGTCTAAAACTAAATTATAACCGCCCGGTTCAAAACCAACTCCTACAGGCAGGTTGATTATCTGTGTAGCCGATACATCTGGAAAGGTTTGAACGGTATTGCCTTGCAAGTCTTGAATTTCCCAATCCAGCCTACTGATTACTCCATTATTTCCCAACGGAAACGCAATTCTCAATGTTCCTGAATCATCATAGCAATTACTTATTAGGTTATAGCTTACCCCTGTAAAGTTTATAAATTTTACTGTTGTTGCTTCACTTTCACAATCGTTAAAGAGAAGCTGAGTGACCGTAAAAATATTATCGTCAATTGGCAATTGAATGGCAGTTGGTGTAAAGGATGGATCGT
>CAZZML010000299.1:0-4439 GCA_964654735.1 uncultured Roseivirgaceae bacterium
ATTCATCATAAACCGCCTTTTTTAGGTCAAATTTTAATTACTCGGATGATAGTAATTTTAAATAACTATTCACCCAATTTTACACAAGGAGGTGTCTAAAAAGCAAAAAAAGCAATAGCGAAGCGTCATTCTGATCCGCCAGTTGGCGGATCAGAATGACCTAAAACTCTTAAAGTAGCTTGGTCTGTGCTCATTGTATTATCAGTTATTGTGGCTAAGTTCTAACTAGGACAGCATTTTTGTATTATCTAATATGGACATGTTGCTATTTGCTTAAAACTTAAAGAATGTCATTTCGTAGTGCAACGGAGAAATCTTTGCCGCTTATAGTAACAGGCTACATGGTCAAGATTCCTGCGGAATGACTTGCAGGGACGGTTTTAGTGGAATATATAAGCATTTTAGCTGTATTATTAAGGTTAGAACTTAGCTGTTATTGTTTACTTTATTTTCTCAAAAGATTGCTTTTCAATGAACTGTAATGTGTAGTATTAATTGGATTCAGGTTAATAGGATTATTCCTTACTACATTGATTGTTGATTCTATTTTGCATTATAGATTAGAACCATACTTCAAAGGGATAGCTAAAATTATTACGAAATAAAGTATATATAGGTGGCAATAACGCCTAAGTCGCGATAGCGGGTTCGTGACATCTTACATTTGGGTTTTTAACTAACTTTATACGGGTCTGTTGAAATTGTGTGGTTGGAAATTCTGCCACAGACGTTTCTGCAAGACCGTTATTAATAAACCTATTTAAGGATTAGGTAGGTAATCGCAATCCACACAAGGCCTTTTAAGAAGAAAAATATAAAACTAGCTGCCGCTACTTTTTTCATTTTACTTTTATACTTGTTTATAAACTGTCGCATACTAATCATATCAGAGTGTTTCAAATATACTAAGATAGAGTCTCTTTTAAAACTAAAAGAGCCCTATCTTTAACTCAGGTATTTAGTGTTTTAAGTCCTTCATTATTTCATCTACATCAACACCAAGCCCCTTGGCTATGCCCATACCTAATTGTGCACTGGCTCTAAACCAATGGCATAACTGGCGGTTAATAATTTCATCCTTTTTAGAGCCGGCAATATCACGCATAGCTCCTACAATATTACTAATGGTATTTTGTTGCTCCTGATTATTCATCACTGTATCAAATAATATGCCCGGCTGTGTAAAATGGTCATCCTCATTTCTATTACTGGCAGAATCATTTCTGTCAAAATACGCAACTACATTGCTTTCCAGCTCATAAGGTTGCCCTTTGCGACTTTCGTCTTCCTGCATGCCATCAAAGCTATTAGGGTAATAATTTGGGGTGCTTCCTCCATTACCATCAAACCTCATAGCACCATCGCGGTGGTAATTATTAGTTGCATAAGGGCACTTATTAACAGGCAGGGCATCGTAATTTGCTCCAATTCTATACCTGTGCGCATCAGGGTAAGCTAAAATACGACCCTGCAACATTTTATCGGGCGAAAATCCAATGCCATCCACAAGGTTTGCTGGAGCAAAAGCTGCTTGTTCTACATCTTGAAAGTAATTTTCAGGTATTTCGTTTAATTCAATTTCTCCAACATCTATCAGAGGAAATTCAGAATGAGGCCATACCTTGGTGAGGTCAAAAGGATTCCATTTAAATGTTTTGGCCTGCTCTAAATCCATTAGTTGAATTTTTAAGGCATAACGAGGAAAGTCTCCTCTCTCAATGGCATTTACCAAATCTCTTTGTGCGTAATCCGGGTCTTTACCTTTCAGCTCTGTTGCTTCTGCATCGGTAAAGGTTTTATGACCTTGCATAGTTTTATAATGAAATTTTACATAAAAACGCTCATTGTCTTTATTTACCAGTGAAAATGTGTGGCTACCATACCCGTTCATGTGCCTGTACCCGTCAGGAGTTCCCCTGTCCGACATAAGTATTAACACTTGGTGCAGGCTTTCCGGATTTAACGACCAATAATCCCACATCATTGTAGGATTTTTGCAATGGGTTTTGGGGTCTCTTTTTTGTGTATGTATAAAGTCAGGAAATTTCTTGGGGTCTTTAATAAAAAACACAGGAGTATTATTGCCTACCAAATCCCAGTTGCCGTCTTCGGTATAAAATTTAACCGCAAAACCCCGTGGGTCTCTTTCGGTATCGGCCGAGCCTTTTTCGCCACCAACAGTGGAAAATCGAACAAATACTTTGGTTTCTTTGCCTATTTTACCAAATAATTTGGCACGTGAGTAATTAGAAATATCGTGTGTTGCTGTAAATTTTCCGTAGGCACCGGAACCTTTGGCATGCACAATTCTTTCAGGGATACGCTCCCTGTTAAATTGTGCTAATTTTTCGTGCAAAAAGTAATCTTGTAATAATAGAGGGCCTTGGGCTCCTACCGATTGCGAATTCTGGTAGTGGTTTACAGGGCTTCCACTATTGGTTGTGATTGTTTTTTTATTAGCCATAATTAACGTGTTAAGTAAAAGATTTTACAAATATTTAGTTAATATCAATATAAATCAAATTGATAATTTGCATGCACTAATAGATAAAAACTATAAGTGGACAAAATTCTGCCTTCTCATTCCAATCAAATAGCCATTCCTTAAGTTTAATCCAGGTCAATAGAGTTTCCAACTTTTAATTACAAAGTATATTCAGGTTAATAGTATTGCCTAAGTTAAGCAATTTCAACTGTTTATTTTTTTAATAGCAGGTTATTTTAAACCTCCTCAAACCTGGCTTGGAAAAATCTTAAATACTTAGGCTCATACGTCATTTTAAGTCCTTTGGTGCTATCACGTTTGCTGTAAACACATTCCACCGATTCGGCAATTACGTCCATATGAGCCTGGGTGTAAACCCTGCGAGGAATGGTGAGGCGAACCAGTTCTAAATTAGGGTAATTATGCTCACCCGTTTCTTTATTTCTACCCGCAGAAACCACACCACGCTCCATGGCTCTTACGCCTGAATCAATATAAAGTGCAGAGGTTAAAGCTTGCGCAGGAAACTGATCTTGGTTTAGATGAGGTAGAAACTTTTTAGCATCTATGAATATACCGTGGGTGCCTACCGGGTTTACGATAGGAATACCCGCATCCAGTAGCTTTTGCCCTAAATAATGTACCTGGCCAACACGAGCACGCATATGGTCGTCCTGCACACTTTCTTTAATTCCCAAAGCCAGTGCTTCCATATCACGGCCGGCCATACCTCCATACGTGTGGAGACCTTCGTAAATAACCACCATATTGCGGGCTTCTTCATAAATTTCATCATCGTTAATGGCCAGGAAACCACCAATATTTACCATTGCGTCTTTTTTAGCACTCATAGTAGCTCCATCTGTAAGTAAGCATAACTCCTTGGTAATTTCAGCCACCGATTTATCTTGAAACCCCTCTTCTTTTTGCTGAATCATAAATGCATTTTCAGCCACACGTGTCATGTCGTGGATGATTTTTATGCCATACTTATTTGTAAGTGCTCTGGTGGCTTTCATATTTTCCATTGAAATGGGCTGGCCACCGGCCATATTTACAGTGGTGGAAATGGATACATACGGAATTCGGTCAGCACCAAACTCTTTAATTATACTTTCCAGTTTTTCGAGGTTTACATTGCCTTTAAAAGGGTGCATACTTTCCGGGTCGTGGGCTTCATCAATAATAATGTCCATAAATCTACCTCCAGCTAATTCCTGATGAAGCTTGGTAGTGGTGAAGTACATATTGCCTGGCACAATATCGCCTTGCTTAATCATTATTTGAGACAAGATATGCTCGGCTCCACGCCCCTGGTGTGTAGGCACCACATGCTTATACCCATAGTACGATTGAATGGTTTCTTCCAGGTGGTAAAAGTTTTTGCTTCCTGCATAGGCCTCGTCACCCATCATCATACCGGCCCATTGGCGGTCGCTCATGGCAGAGGTACCGCTATCGGTTAAAAGGTCTATATACACATCATCGGAATGGAGCAGAAAAGTATTGTGCCCGGCCTCTAGTATGGCTTTTTTACGATGCTCTTCCGTAGTTATAAAAACAGGCTCTACCATTTTTATTTTAAATGGTTCAGCCCAAGAATGTTTAATTGTTTTTTCCATTATTAAGATTGATTTACATTAAAAAATTGTAGCTCAAATCTCGTTGATGGGCGAGTTAGATAGTATGACTTGAATCAGTTTGGGAAAACTTTGGCTCAATTTATAAACCTGAACCCGATTAATCCTACCATTCACAGAAACCCATTAAAGAGTAGATTTTGGGCTTAACATCCGCAAAACTAACGGGTTAATTTAAGGACATAATCAATTAATAGAGGTGTCCTAAAGTTCAAAAGGTTACTTTTTAGTTGGTTTTCCTTTAGGATTCATTGAAAATTTCGGCTAAGTTCTAATTAATACAGCTAAAATGCTTATATATTCCACTAAAACCG
>CAZZML010000300.1:0-4431 GCA_964654735.1 uncultured Roseivirgaceae bacterium
AAACGTGAATTATAGGGTAAATCTTGAAAAACTCCAGTTACAAAAACATCTAATTCGTTGCTTAATTTCATTAATTTACCCATAGGATTGGAATTACCAAAGAACGCTTTGGAGGTTGATTGTGAAATTACAATAGAATTGGGTTTAATTAATGCTTCTGTGTTTCCATAAATCATATTTAATGAAAGCATTTTAAGAGCATCCATTTCCATAAACCCTCCCTTTTTAGTAAGATTTTTTTCTCCAAAAAAGAGAATATTATCTCCATGGTAGGAACTCATTACAACATATTTGAAATCGTTTCCAAATTCGTTTCGCAATTCATTAGCTAACGGATAAGGCATGGTACTTCTAGTTCTAGTTTTACCATTTGTCGTTCTATGAACCAAAATCTGTGCAATTTTCTCATAATTGGTATGGGTTTTATCAAAAGACAATTCATCAACAATCCACAGACCAATTAATATTACAATCGACATTCCAACAGCCAATCCACCAATATTAATCAAGGTAAATCCCTTATTATTTATTAGATTTCTCCATGCTATTTTAAAATAATTTCTAATCATGATTCTTCTTTTGTCTGTTCTGCGGCCTGCAAGGTTTTTGAAACCCTGCCTGCCGGTAGGCAAGCTGGCAGGTCTTTATATTACTCATTTTTCAAACTTTTTACTGGGTTTACATTTGCTGTCTTCCATGTTAAACCCCCAATTAAAAAACAGGTTATTGCGATTAATATCCCTATAGAAAAAATAAATGGATTTAACGAAATATTTATATGATAAGCATAATTGTTTAGCCAATTTTCCATTATAAAATAGGCAATAGGAATTGCGATTACACAAGCGATTAATACAAGAGTAAAAAATTCGTTTAAAAATAATTTAATAATTACTTGTGACGAAGCACCTAGAACTTTTCTTATCCCAATTTCCTTATTTCTTTTATGGATACTCATTGATACCAAGCCAATTACTCCAAGTAAAACAATTACCAATGCCAAAACAGAAGTGTAATATGCTGCATTTTTCAATTGAATTTCAGAGGTATATAATTGTCTAAGAGTATCATCCATAAACCTGTATTCAAAAGAACTTCCTGGCAACAGAGCCATCCATTTTTTGTTTATGGCATCCAAGGAAGTCTGAACATTTTTTGGTTTAATCCTGAAGCTTAAATAGCGATATGCTTTAAATACTCTTAGATTAAAGAATATAATTGGCTTTATTTGCTGGTGCATAGAGCCAAAATGAAAGTCACTACTAACCCCTTGAATGGTATATACAATATCACTATTTGCAATTTTCAGTTCTCTACCGATAGCCTCCTCCGAACTTTTCAAGCCTAAAGCCTGAACAGCTTTTTCATTAATTACAACTTTTGAGCTGTCTCTTTTATTCGTTTTAATAAAAGCGGATTCAGCTTTTAGAGGAATTTCATAAGTGGATAGAAACTTATCATCAACGGCAAGTGTCAACATAGATATTGCTTGAGCAGGATCTGTACCAAGCTGATAAATGGGAAGTTGATTTCCATAATTGCCATTAGGTATTTCGTAGGAGAGGCTAGCTGAACTAATTTGTGGCATGGCTTCAAATTCATTTCTTAAAGTTTCCATTTTTTGAACTCCTGTTATAGTCCAGTCTCGTGGTACTTGGGCCGATATGATAGATTCTTTATTATAACCCAAATCCCTACCAAAGAAATAATTGGTCTGTTTGCTAACTATGGTAGCACCAATTAAAACAACTAGGGCAACTGTAAATTGAAAGCTAACTAAAAATTTACGCAAATAAACATTTTCCTTTACAGACTTTAATTTGCCTTTTAGTGAATCGGTAGGTTTTAAGGATGATAGAATAAATGCAGGATATAAGCCTGCAAGTAAACTAAGAAATACTATCAAGGCAACTAAAAGGTAGATAGAATAAATTGGAAAAGAGAACAATTTAGGAAGGGTAGAGCCAACTAACTGACCAAAGAGTGGTCTTAAAAGAGAATAGGTAGAAATAGCGAGTAAACTAGCCAGTAAGACCATAATAAAAGATTCTATTAAAAATTGAAAAATAAGTTGAGTTTTTAATCCACCCAATACTTTTCTAATTCCTATTTCTCTCATTCGGTTTCCTGATGCGCTAACGCTTATATTAATAAAATTTATAACAGCCATTAATAAAATAAACAAACCAATAAAGGACAAGGTGTAAAGCATCCGCATTACAAGTTGATTGTCTTTTTGTAGATAATAATCATTTAGTTTAACGGGATTTACTTTTAAATTTAGCTGGATTCTTTCGTTTGCATTTTTATTTATTAAATTTTGAATTGGAATTTTTAATTCATTTATACTTACTCCTTTTTGAAGTTCAATAAAAGAAACTATATAGATATAAGACCAGGACTTAAAATCATCTCTCCCAAAAAAAGATAGCGTATTCGCCGGAATAAAAAAACCGGGATGGTTACTACTGTTAATTTCACTTACCGAATTTTTTGATAAATCTTTTAAAATTCCTTTGATAACAAAGTCATGTTTGCCTCCATTAAAACTTTGAATTGTAATGGTTTTGCCCATTACGTCTTTTTTTCCAAAATATTTAACAGCCTTATCTTCAGTTATTACTACAGAATAAGGATCAGTTAAAGCCGTTTTATCATTACCGTATAACAATTTAAAACCATACATGTTAAGAAGGGTACTGTCACCAATATGAATACCTTCTCTAAATATTTTATCTCCCTTTGAAACATTAGATGATATACCGTCAAACCTGTAATAATTGGCAACTAAACTGGGATATTCTTCCTTTAAACTTTTGGCCAATGGTGCCAATGTAGTAAAGTCGACACCCATATTGGGGTCTTTCCAATCACTCATTAAAATATACTGCTGATTGGCATTTTTTAAATCTTTATTTACTGCTAATTCTCCCCAAACGTATGCGCCTATTAAAAAAGTAAAAGTAAGACCTGTAAATAATCCTAAAATATTAATAGTAGAATAGAATCGATATTTGATCAAATTCCTCCACGCTATTTTAAAATAATTTCTAATCATAATTTTTCTATTGTCTGTCCTGCAAGGTTTTTGAAACCCTGTCTGCCGGTAGGCAAGCTGGCAGATCTTGTTTTTCTCCCCTTCAGGGGAGATGTCTTTAGACAGAGGGGTTTTACTCTGATCGTAAAGACTCCATCATACCTATGGCTTGATCTACGCATCAAAAACTATTGGTTTCTTAATGCTTCGACAGGATTAGCACTTGCCGCTTTAATACTTCTAAAACTTATTGTCAAAAATGCAATGATTATTGTAATCAATCCTGAAAATAAAAATACAGACCAATGAATTTCAATACGATAAGCAAAGTCTTGTAGCCAATTATTCATCATATAAAAACCAATAGGAAATGCAATTAAAAAGGATATAAGTACCAATTTTATAAAATCTTTAGAAAGTATAGCCACAATTTGTATTACCGTCGAGCCCAATACTTTTCTTATTCCAATTTCCTTAAACCTTTGCTCGGCCGTAAATGTTACCAAACCAAATAAACCAAGACAGGCAACAAAAATAGTTAGCAAGGCAAAAAATCTAAGAATAGTACCCATTCTGTTTTCCGACAAATAAGTTGCTTTATAAGAATCATCCAGTAAGGTATAATAAAAGGGTTCTGCTATATGATAAGCCTTCCATAATTCGGATATACTTGTGATAAGTCCAGACATATCAGCAACTTTGGCTCGTACAATAAGCCCTCCATATGGGTTATTTAACATAATTAAAGGGTCTATTTTTTGATGCAAAGACCTGTAATTAAAATCTTTAACCACACCAATTACTCTTAAGGTTTGTTTACCACCTTGATTGTTGATGCCACGAGTCAAGGTTTTCCCAATAGGATCATCTTCAAAACCTAATATTTGTGCTGTGGTTTCATTAATGATCACATGCAGTGAATCAACACCAAAATCCTTCGAAAAATTTCTTCCCTTTACCAATTTCATTCCTAATGTTGGAATATACTGTTCATCTATATTATACACATACATTCTTCTGCTAAATTGTTCATCTATATAAAAGGAAGACATATTATTATCTGTATCGCCGGTAGGTACAAATGCAGCGGTTGTTACATTTTCTACTCTTGGATCATTTAATATTTGATTTTTAAAAGCGGTCTGATTGTTTCCAAGGAAATGGGAATCTCGCAGTACCAACAATTGTTCTTTATCATATCCGATATCCTTATTTTGTATGAAAGACATTTGTTGATCCACAATAAGCGTAGCAAAGATCAATCCTGCAGAAACAACAAATTGAAAAACAACCAATCCGCTTCTAATTCCTTTGTTGTTACCCGTGCCTGCAAATTTGCTTTTCAATGCAAGGATAGGTTTGAACGAAGAAATATAAAAAGCAGGATAGGCACC
>CAZZML010000301.1:0-4419 GCA_964654735.1 uncultured Roseivirgaceae bacterium
CTCTTTCACCACCAATACTAAAGCGGCTTCCAGAGATGGGGGCCGCTTTTTTCATGTCTAATTTCTCGATTAGTAGCCCTATAGTAGCCTACAGCGGTAATTATAAACCTAACTTTTGGATTATGTTTAATCTTTAACAAGACTGTTATCATTTGATAAACGAGGAATATAAGAAAGCTGAGTAAATTAAATGACAGTTCTTCAGGAGATTCTTAAATGGTCGAAAGAGTTACCTTTATGGCAAAGTGACGTTATTGCTAGGCTACTTACCAGCCCAGTAATCACCACTGATAAAATGGAAGAGGTTTATACTTTACTCAAAAGCTCTCATGGAATTACTGATGAGTCGAAGCTCAAGCCGAACCCATTAAGGGATGATCAAATCCCTGCACCAACCAACAATAAAGAAGCTGTTACGCTTCGATCCATACACAGTTTAATCAACGTAAATGCCTTAGCTGAAGAACAAACTCTAACTTTCCAAGAAAATGGCGTAACTGTTATATATGGTGATAACGGTTCAGGAAAATCAGGATACTCAAGACTTTTAAAGCGTGCATGTAGAGCACGAGACCAAGAAGAAGCGATTCTTCCTAACTTTAATAAATCACCTCAAACAGACGATAAAGCTCAGGGAGCTTTCGATATAACTGTAAATGGCAAAACTGACACTATCCATTGGGTTGATGGTCAACCACCACCTGAAATATTATCTTCTCTTTCTATATTTGATTCTAGGTGTGCCAGAGCTTACCTTGATCAAGAGGATGATTTTTCATATATACCATACGGGTTAGAAATTTTTGAAGGTTTAGCAAAAACGTGTGGGCAGCTTGAAGTAATGGTTAAAAGAGATATAGCGGCAATAACCCCTGATCTAGACGCTTTTACAGCTCTAATAGAAGATACATTAGTTGGCAAACTAATAAATAATTTGTCTAGAAAAACAACGGAAGAAGAAATAACAGCATTATCTAGCTTAAGTGAAGTCGAAATTGATAGGCATAAAAGCCTACATGAAATCCTAAAAGATGAAAATCCTTTAGAAAAAATTAAAATATTAGAAGCAAAAATAGCAAGAATAAAAACAATCAGTGAAAGAATTATTAGCAAATCATCTACTGTCGACCATGCAGTAATTAAAAAAATATGTGAGTTATCTGACAAATACCGATCATCAAAAGAAGTTGCTAAAATTGCTAAAAAAGAATTCAATGAGAGCGAAAAATTATTACTAGGCACAGGTGGTGACGCTTGGAGAGAAATGTTTGAAGCTGCACGAAAGTTTTCTTTAGAATCACACCCAGATCATTCATTCCCAGACCTTGGCGCAGATAGTCCATGCCCTCTGTGTCAGCAGCCTTTAGAGAGTGGCAGTGAGCGTCTTAAGCGATTTGAGCGTTACATTCTGCAAGAAGCTGAAAAAACTATGCAGGAAAATAGAGTGTTATTAAATGTTGAATATCAAGAAATAATCAACCTTAATATGGACCTAAACCTTGACGAGGTGACTATAAAAGAGATCTCTGATATTAATATAAAGTTAGCAGAGAACATTGTGGCTTTTCAAGAAACACTGAATACACGCCAACAGTTAATAAAGGAAGGAATTGAAAAAAATATTTGGGGCGGTTTAGAAGCTAAGATATCTACACCAAATGATGACATTCAAACTTTAATAGAAAAGTTAACTCAAGATGTAGATACTTTAAAAAAAGCTGCCAATGATAAAGCTAGGCAACTACTTTTAAATGAATTTAAAGAACTTGAAGCAAGAATCAAACTTAGCCAAGTTAAAGAGTCCGTAGTAAGTGCTGTAAACAAACTAGGTCACCAACACAAGCTAAATCTTTGCCTTAAAGATTTAAATACTAACCCTATTTCGAGAAAAGCCTCTGAAATAGCTCAATCTGTAATTTCTGTCGACCTTGCAAATGCCCTTAATACTGAGTTCGAAGCTTTAGGAGTAAGCAACCTTAAAATTGCAGCGAAAACTCGAACTGTAAAAGGTAAGTCTTTACACAAATTAAAATTGGAATTCACACAAAATCATCCAACTAAAAGTATTCTAAGTGAAGGTGAACAAAGAGCAATTGCAATTGGAGCTTTTCTTGCTGAAGTTAATTTAAGTGAAAATAAAGGTGGGATAGTATTTGATGATCCAGTTTCATCTCTAGATCACACGAGGCGTGAAAGCGTAGCAAAAAGGCTCATAACTGAGGCCGCTCAAAGACAAGTCGTAATTCTTACTCATGACATTTACTTCGCTTGTATTCTTTTAGAGGAAGCAAAATTAAATAAAACACCAATTTCAACATTTAGCGTAAACGAAACGAAAGAAGGCTTTGGCGTTCCATATACAGACCTTCCTTTTGAGGGGCAAAGCACCAAAAAGAGAATTGGTAGTTTGAAAGAAATGCATCAAAAAATCGACAAATTTTATAGAGATAGTGAAACACAAAATTATAAAACGTGGACAACAGAAGCTTACCGCCGATTAAGAATCACATGGGAAAGAGCAGTTGAAGAGGTGTTGTTTAGAAATGTAGTTTTACGCTTTAGAAAAAGCATAGAAACAACTAGACTTAAAGGTGTCAAAGTAGAAGATACTGACTATCATGAAATTGATGCAGGGATGACTCGCTGCTCAAATTTTGCACCTCACGACAGGGCTTTACTTGCTGGAATATCGACACCCAAACCTGATGAACTTTTGAAGGACATCTCAGCACTAGAGTCTTGGCGGGATCGTATTGAGGGTAGGAGTAAAGAAATAGAAAAAGAAAGAAAATCTCAATGACTCACAAATTCAAATCGTTCTTAAATATCCTTTATATCTAGTCTAAGGACAAAGCGGCTGCGCCACCTACTTTTTTCTTTCACCACTAAATAAAAAGCCACACCTTTAGGTGTGGCTTTTTTCAATTTTATTTTCTAGTAATGCTCAACACTCAGTAATACTAATCGCCAGCCCACCTAAGGATGTCTCTTTGTATTTGTCCGACATTTCCAACCCTGTTTGCTTCATGGCCTCAATGCAACTATCCAACGGCATAAAGTGCTCACCATCACCCCTAATGGCTAGAGAAGCTGCTGTGTAAGCTTTAATAGCACCAAAGCCATTACGCTCAATACAGGGCACTTGAACAAGACCATTAACCGGATCACAAGTCATACCAAGATGATGCTCTAGTGCTATTTCGGCCGCATTTTCTACTTGTTGCGGTGTGCCGCCTTGTACTGCGCACAAACCAGCTGCCGCCATGGCTGCTGCTGAACCCACCTCACCCTGACAACCAACTTCAGCACCCGATATAGAACTTCGATGTTTAATTAAGCCACCAATAGCACTCGCGGTAAGTAGAAACTCTCGAACTTGCTCTTTAGTCTCTTGTTGATTTGCACCCTGCTCATTAATAACGAAATAATGAAGTACCGCTGGGATCACCCCAGCAGCACCATTGGTTGGTGCAGTTACCACCATATTGCCTGCTGCATTTTCCTCATTCACCGCCATTGCATAAGCACATAACCAATCATTAATATTTGCTTTTTCAGGGTTATTTTTAAGGTTTTGATATAGCCCTTTAGCGCGTCTAGGAATATTCAAACCACCTGGCAATATACCATCTGTTGCTAACCCTTTTTTTATACACGATTGCATAGATAACCACACGCTATCTATGCCTTCGAAAAGTGCTTTTTCAGTCAGTTGCTCAAGCTCGTTTGCCTGCTTCATCTGTGCTATAGATAATTTATGATTATTGGCCATCGTTAACATCGTGACCGCGGAATCGAATGGAAATTTACATGACACAGATGCATCCATTTTAATGGGCGCTTGCAATTCATTAATTTCTGCCAAGGTGTTAATAAAGCCACCACCAATTGAAAAGTAAGTTTGCGAATACAATACTTTTTTATCAGGCCCGATAAGATCAAAAATTAGGCCATTTGGATGTTCAGGTAACGGCTCGCTTTTGTCAAAAACAATGTCATAACTTGGGTTAAATAAGATGCTAAAATTTTTATCAATGCAAATATGATCTATTGCCCATATTTGTTTAACTAACTCTTTAACATTTTTATCAAATAAATCAATAGGTAGATGGCCGTGTAAGCCCAAGGCTACTGCCCGATCGGTAGAGTGACCCTTGCCAGTGAAAGCCAAAGAGCCTTTAAGCGTGCAGTTTATAGACAACTCTTTGATATTTAAGAAGTTTGATTTCTGATCTTTTATACGATGAATGAAATCGTGAGCGGCAACCATTGGGCCTAGGGTGTGTGAGCTAGATGGGCCAATACTAATTTTGAATAGATCTAAAACACTAATAAACATAGGACTTCCATATTAATTTCATAAGGTCTATATCAATTTAATGCCTCATACAGCTTTAACATTACTACTAGAAAACAAAA
>CAZZML010000302.1:0-4413 GCA_964654735.1 uncultured Roseivirgaceae bacterium
TAACAATTGATGTAATTACATAGTTGGGCAACCACTACTGGATGACATAAAGTTTTGTGTTATACAATTGTTAGACTAACTTTACTTGCCATGGATGCAGTACTACGAAAAAAAATAAATATTCTAATTCACTTAGCAGGGGCAGATGGTCATTTTGATGATACTGAGCGTGCTTTTATTTATAATATTTGTTTACGTCACGGAGTTGACTTGGACACAATTGGTGATTTAATTGCAGAGCCTGAACCAATCGGTTCTTTAGGTGCGCTTTCGCATGCTACAGCGGTTGATTATTTAGCGGAGAGTATTTTGCTAATGATGGTAGATGGAAAAGTGTTACCAAGCGAAATTTTATTTTGTCAGGATATGGGCTTGCGACTTGGCTTTCAAAAAGCCGCAGTTGATAAGCTTATAGATGAAATAAAAGAAGACTTTGGAATAAAATACAAGGAACTTCATGCTCATGTTTTTGATCTTCCTCACCCGAACAAAAATTAAAGAATGCTCTACTAGTAAAACGTTCTCTAATTACCATAACAAATTTACGTACCTTTTTCCTTGATACTTCGTTAAAATTATTAACCGTAGCTAAGGCTATGCTGAATAATTCTGTCTTGTCTCAAGAAAAAATTCAACATAAATTACTGTAAAGCTAATTAGAGAACGTTCTACTAGGCATAGGTAAAATACCTATTTTTTGCATTATTGTAATTTTATTTGCATTTTATAAACACCTGCAAGCTACTTTTGAATCTGTAAGTTTTTCATACAGGTTTTGGTTAGATGGCTCGGCATTTATGTTGAGCCATCTTTGTTTATTGCTTTTTTCTTTTACGAACGGGAGGAAGTTCTATCTCTGGTTCAGGTTTAAAAAAGAGCTCTTCTCTGTTTTCAATAATTAATATGTACTCTCCAGGCTTTAATTCGCGAACAAAAATATCTAAGGCAAATCCTTTTTTATAAAGTTTACCTTCTACATCTTTTATTTGGTAGTCAGTAGCCTTGGATAAGGATATTATTTCATCAACATCATCGGTAGGGTAAAACGAAATAGGGTCAGATGTCGAGTAAAACTCAAAAATATCTGAGTACATAGAAAATATTTCGGATACATAGTGCAGCCTAAATTGATTTTCTCCAGCATAATGCACCACACCAATACTGTATTGATTATTATCAATATCACCTTTAGCATCTACTTTATAAATAGATTTCCAACCATCTAAAAACATTTTTTCAAGTTCGAAATAAGCATTTTTATCTTGCTCACCTGTGCTTATCCAAGATACTGATGCGTTGTCAGCCATAGGTTGCACAATCGAAAAACCACTTCCTGATTTAAGTACACGTGGGTTTAAAAATTTAGGTAGGCACTCCGCATAATGAAAAACAATAATTGAGATAGAATCATTTAAGTTAAACGAAGATAAACCAATAGTAAGTGCAGAAGAGTTCGGTGAAGAAATTACAGTATGGCCATTTACAGCTACCGACTGGATACAAAAATAATTTTTACTACTATTATACGGATTTTGAATATACACATCACGACCTCTATACACACCTTCCAGCCTAAGTTGCTGACCTTGCGAGGCGAGGCTAATAAATAATAGAAGATATAGAAAGTGCTTATTCAAATCTTAATGATTCAATAGGGTCTAATCTAGAAGCTTTTTTAGCAGGATAATAGCCTGATCCTACGCCAACTACAATCCCGATTAAAAATGAAAACAGTATCCATAACCAAGGTACAATAAAAGATATATCATCACCTATTAAATTGGTTACAATATTACCTAAGACCATTCCAAGAATAATTCCTGCAATGCCACCCATTTGAGTAACAACAATAGCTTCTATCAAAAATTGCTGTCTAATTCTGCTGGGAGTAGCTCCTAATGCTTTTCTAATCCCAATTTCTCTGGTGCGTTCGGTTACAGAAACCATCATAATATTCATAAGCCCAATAGATGCTCCTAAAAGGGTAATAATGCCTATTCCGAAGCCCCCCATTTTTAAATATCCTGTAATATCATTTAGCTTTTCTGCTAACGATTCACTGCGTTCCACTACAAACGATTCTGGTTCGCCAATTTTGTCATGTCTTATAATGCGCATTAAACCTTGAGCCTCACCCATGGCCTGATCCATTGATAAAGAATTACCAACTAGCACATCTATATCAATTGTTAAACTTCTACCAGCCGCCATTGCTCGGGCACTATTAAGCGGAATAATTACCCGATCATCAGAACTTCCGCCATCCATAGCACCTTGCTCACTTAGCACACCAATAACTCTAAATCGGGTGCCCCAAACTGTAATTTCTTCACCAATGGGTTCGTCCTCTTTCTTAAATAATTTTTTTGCAATTTCTTTGCCTATCACAGCTACATTAGAGCCATACTTTATTTCAATTTCAGAAAAATTTCTACCAGCTTCAATGTCTAATCCTTCTTGGTAAATATAGTTCTCATTACCTCCAACTACACTAATATTAGGGTTGGTTTTTTCTGATAACCTTTTTACTTCTGCAATTTGTGTAATAAACGAAGAAAGACTTACTTGTGCGTTTGATTTAAACTTTTCAGAAAATTTAACGGCTTGCTTATAGGTAATTGCCGGGTAAATACGCTCTTCTCTTCCCCTCGACCTTCCTCTTGACCTTTTAACGCTAATATTAAATGAATTAGCTCCTAGACTGGAAAAGCTTTCGGTAATTGATGATTGAATTCCATCGATTGCGGTAAGTATGCCCACTAAAGATGCTATGCCAATAGCAACAATTAAAGCGGTGAGAACACTTCTTAGTAAATTGGCATTAATGGAGCGAAATCCCTCTCTAATATTTTCGATTAAATTCATTTGATGATATATATGAATGCAAAGTAACTAATTCCTATTATTTTTGGTTTACCGCTCATCAGTAATTTAGATATTTTGATAAAAATCATACAAATAATTTTTCTTCTTTTGATGTCTGTTTCATCCTATGCAAACTATTTGCTCATACCAATGGATGAATCTCAAACGGATCATCTCAAAGCGTATGGTATTACTTATTGGGTGCTTGAGCAAGAGGTGGAGGCCGATTGGCTTTTGAATTATAGGGGAGGCTGCTTTATGATTAAGTTTCATACGCAAATAGAAAACGAACTTATTGTACGTGGGGTTTCTTATGAGGTGATAAGTGATGCCAATGCCAATGGAATTTTGAGAGAAATTGCCAGTCCATCTTCGAATATGGACGTAATGAAACTGAATAAATTTCCAAAAATTGCTGTGTATTCTCCTAAAAGTAAGCAACCCTGGGATGATGCCGTTACGTTGGTGCTTACCTATGCGGAAATTCCTTACGATGTTATTTTTGATGACGAAGTAATGACCGATGAATTACCCAAATATGACTGGTTGCATCTACATCACGAAGATTTTACAGGGCAGTATGGTAAATTTTGGGCTAATTATAGTAACCAACCTTGGTATATTGAACAGCAGCAGGAGTTTGAAACCAATGCAGCAAAATTTGGGTTTGAGAAAGTTTCAGACCTAAAGTTGGTAGTAACAAAAAAGATTAAGGATTATGTTGGAGGAGGAGGGTTTTTGTTTGCCATGTGCTCTGCAACCGATACCTATGATATTGCCTTAGCAGCAGAGGGGCTTGATATTATTGAACGCATGTACGATGGAGACGGCTCGGATCCTTCGGCTCAACAAAAGCTGGATTATAGCAAAACATTTGCCTTTAAAGAGTTCGTTTTGGAACGAAACCCTAGAGTAATTGAATTCTCAAATATCGACATGCAGTACCGCGAAAGGGGGTTGACTCAACAAACTGATTTTTTTAAGCTTTTTGAGTTTTCAGCTAAATGGGATCCTGTACCAACCATGCTAACCCAAAACCATGTGCATGTTATAAAGGGGTTTATGGGGCAAACTACTTCGTATCGTAAGCAATTAGTAAAATCGGAGGTGGTAATTATGGGCGAAACCAAATCAACAGGAGAAGTTAGGTATATACATGGAATTTTTGGGAAAGGTTTCTGGACTTTTTATGGAGGACACGACCCTGAGGATTACCAACATTTTGTAGGGGAGGAGCCCACAGACTTAAACTTGCACCCAAATTCACCCGGGTACAGACTTATTCTTAATAATATTTTATTTCCGGCTGCTAAAAAGAAAAAGCAGAAAACGTAGGCTATTAGGTGCAAGAGGACTCTTGAAATTGTTGTTGTTTTTATTCTGAGA
This sequence comes from uncultured Roseivirgaceae bacterium, assembly GCA_964654735.1. Classification (GTDB taxonomy): domain Bacteria; phylum Bacteroidota; class Bacteroidia; order Cytophagales; family Cyclobacteriaceae; genus JAKISE01. The sequence goes on from CAZZML010000302.1 coordinate 4,252, forward strand.
GATAAAAAATCTTCTAGAATAGTGTTGTAGAAGATTCTTCGGCTTGTGGCCTCAGAATGAAAGAAGAGTGTAATTCTAAAGAATTTGTTCTTGTGATTAAGATGGAAGGCTAAGTTCTAATTAATACAGCTAAAATGCTTATATATTCCACTAAAACCGCCC
>CAZZML010000303.1:0-4373 GCA_964654735.1 uncultured Roseivirgaceae bacterium
CTATTTTAATTGCAATTTGGATTAACCTATCAAGTACAGCACACGCCACTTTAGTTAGCCGTGGCGACGGGATGGTTTTTGATACAGTTTTAGCTATCACCTGGTTGCAAGATACTAATTATGCAAAATCATCAGGGTATACAACGATACATGCAGATCCCAATACTAATATTAGTAAAAGTGGGCGTATGGGGTGGGAATCAGCTAATGTTTGGGCAAATACTCTGGTTTATGGTGGTTATAGTGATTGGCGATTGCCAACCTTTTCTAACACTACAACATGCTCTGGTGTCGGCTGCACTGATAGCGAATTAGGGTATATGTTCTATACAAATTTTGCCGCTAAACCTAATTCAGACTTTTCAACTGGAGATAATGTCGGTAATTTAGATAATCTTAGTTTATTTAATAATTTTGAGAATTACGCATATTGGTTCATGGATGAATATGATCCTAACACCCAATTTCGAGCATGGGCATTTGGACTTAATAGTGGAATTCAGACGGACTATAATAAAGGTAGTGCATTTTATGGTTGGGCTGTTCGTTCTGGTGATGTGAAAGTTTCATCTGTTCCTGTTCCTGCTGCGATTTGGTTATTTACTTGTGGCTTAATTAGTTTAAGTAGCCTACGCAGAAAATATAAATAAGGATATTAGTAATGAGTATATATAGGATAAACATAAAAAAAACACTAGTATTTGGAGTGGCCCTGACTATTTCTGCCTGTTCAAATCCTCAAGACCCAAATGAAACAAATTTTAAAGAAGCGATACAAGACTTTCTCTCTACAACACGGAAAGCGTGTATTGAAGTACCCAACTTTCCATTTAAGGATAAAAAGTCTTCACTGGATTATCATAGAAATTTAAATGAACTCGTGTCAATTGGGCTGCTTAAAATAGAAGGCTCTGAAACAACCGATATAACCCTTTCTTTGACAGAAGAGGGTAAAAAAGCGTTAACAACATTTGAAAAGCCTTATACATATGCATATTCAATGGGGACCCAACGATCGAATGTTGCTTTTTGTTATGGAGATCATCGGATAGTTGATATTACAAATTTCACTGAACCAGCCAGTTTTGGTGGAATAACAATTTCTAGAGTTAAATTTACTTATACAACTGAAAATTTTTCTGAATGGGCAAAAAATAGTCAGTCGCTCCAGTCAAAAAATAGAAATATTATCAAAGATATAAAATCAGAAGCAGAGCCTGTCAAAAGTAAAGCAGTGCTAATATTGACAGAGAAAGGCTGGGTACACAAAAAACTGTATTAACATGTGACAACTCCAACTTGATCTGACATTGTCCTTTTTTTATAGACATCTGTCAGGTTGAGTCGGAATTAGTTTTGTTCTGCCCAAATTTTTTATCATCAAGAAATGTTCTTTAGATGTTCGCTCATAGCACAAATAGTCCGTGTTAAAAGCTGGTTTTTCCATCTAATAACAATGGGATGTTTAAAAAAACGTATTTAGAAATCAAATAACAAAAATTATTGAACAGGAGAAAAGGTGAAAAATCTTAAATTAATAACCCCCTTGTTAGGACTAATTATTTTTCTAGCAGCTTGTAGCTCTTCAAAAGATGCAAGTAAAGAAAATTTCGAAAAAATCATTAATACTTATCTTGATAAAAGTTGTGTTTTAGTTTCACCATCAAATCCGCTAGGAAGAAGTGGATTTCCTACGATGGTAGTTTTGGAACCAATAATAGATAAACGGACGGAACAATACAACGCCGGGAAGATAAAGCAGTTTGAGTTTTTTGTTGGTATTGGATTGCTTGAAGTTAAAGATGGAACTAAAAAGAAGCCAGCATGGACGTTTAGCGATAAGTACATTACTGTCCAAACAAAAGAATATTCTCTTACAGATAAAGGTAAGCAATTTTATCAAGAAAAAGGGAAAAAAGGTTTTTGCTTAGCAAAGAAGAAAGTCAGTGAAATAAGTAATTTTTCTGAACCTTCTCAAGCATTGATGGGCTATACCATTTCTAATATTAATTATAAAGTTTCCCCATATGAAATTAGTGACTGGGCAAATAACCAGAGTATTAAAGGAGCATTTCCTTACTTAGGTAACATATTAGAAGAAAATAAATCTGAGTCAACCACGCTAGTTCTAATGAATGATGGCTGGGTTCATGAAAGTGAAGCAAAGTTTTAATCCGTGCACTTTTTTTAAACGGCTTGCAAGTACTCATATACTAAAAAGCATTAATATACTTCGCGCGGCCACAGATGTGGTATTTATAGCGAGTTGAATTTACCGATAGAAATCCGCAGCTGTGGCCGCGCAAAATATATATTTTGGATTATTTTCTTAAATGACTATGAATAAAGCACAGGTTAAAGGTTCCTCCCGTTGGTCTCGGAATGACACAACACTTGTCATCTCGACGGCAGGAGAGATCTTATGTCAAAATAAAAAATAAGCTGTGGTAAGTTCATAAGCATGTTTTCTTAAAATCATTAAATCAATACCCACTTTATTATGAAAAAAAATCTCATTATTTTTATTACTGTATTCCTAATATCATGTTCTGTCTCACCTAAACATGCAGAAGTGAATAAACAATTCAACAGTATTAAAATTACTGATGGTGTTGATAAGTCAGAGGCTATTGCAATGGTGGAATATTATTTGTACCAAACCTATCAAGAGCATAAATATAATCTTTCCAAGCCTTATATTTAAGATGGTGTTGACAATCAAGACTGGGTTGTCGGTTATATGCCAAATCTTTCCGGACCAATATATGGATATCCAAATCGCACCTCCCTGATGTCACTAATACCGTTTTCAGTCATGATCAATAAAAAAACAGGTGAATTCAAAAAAACTGTTTTCACACCTAATGGAAATAAATTAGTTGGATCTATTGAAACAATAGATTTAAAAAACTTGTAACTACTCAGCAAAAATATAAAAGATTTTGACAGGAGTTACCTCTAAATTTGTGGTGTTAGAACGCGTAAGATGAATAATTCTATCCACAAAAGCACCAGAGCAGTATTTTTAAAACATTGAAGTTAGCAGCTGATGAAATTATACTAGAAGCAGAATTCAGCTGATATTCTGGAAGCTACATTAGAAGGGTTTCCCTCTGCCAAATTGTTTTTTTCTATAGATGATAGTTATTTGGTTGGAGGAGTATTTATCGTCATATAATTCTATGCCAGATAACTTAAATTTAACCACCTTTTACTTAAAATGAGAACAATATGAATTGCCCCAAATGTAATGCCAGTGTCGCCGATGAAGCTACTTTTTGTAATAGCTGTGGATATAAAATGTCTGGTGATGGACAAATTCTATCAACCAATGCAGTAACCAGTATTCAAGAAAAAAGTACAAAACTTTTTAATAGGGTCACTTATTCTAAATTAACTAAGGTACTGTTTTATTCTACCTTAATAGCCCTTATTGGAGGAATCCTGGGTATGTTTTCACTTGTAGCAGGTGCCTTTATATTTGCAATACCAGCTGTAGTGATTGGTGTAACCATTATATATCGAACCATCGTAATGTTTGTTGATGTTAATTCCATTACAAATGAGCAACTTGCTCAGGAATTACGCCAATTATTAACTTTTTTTTCCTATAGTTTGTTTTTAATTGTTTATGCTGGAATTGTAATCGGTGTTGCAATGTTAATAGGCTCTTGGAAAGCAGCACCTGTCGTTATGATGTTTTGGGGATTAATATCTGCTTATGGAGGATTAGCCACTCTTAGTATCATAATTATAGCGATCATTTTTTTGGCAACGTCTGTAAGAAAATAAAGAAAATAAAGAAAATCACTATTTATAGTGTTATTTAAAAACCTAAAACAATAAAAACCATGAACTATAAAAGTCTTTATCTTCCATTGATATGCCTGTTTTTGTATAGCTGCAGTTCCTCTGAAGTCCCTGTCGATCAATTAACCTATAAAAATGGTTTAAAAGTTTTAAAAGATTCAGGTGCACCATTCACTGGGACGTCCATAAGATTTGAAGGTAATGCCTCAACACCAACAGAAATTATTGAATATAAAGAAGGGAAATTGGATGGACATATTCAAACCTGGCACGCCAATGGAGAGTTAAAAGAAGAATTTAATGCTCGCTTATCAATCAAGTTCTATATGTTGGCTCAAGCTTTTGGAAAGAGCGGTCGCGATAGAGATTTTACTAGGCTTGATAAGGAGGCTATGGAATCTTTCTTGGTTCGTTATGGCGAAGAACGTAAGTGGTACGAGAATGGTGAAATGGAAAGTGAAGGTGAATATTCTGAAGATGGTACTCGGAAAATTGGTTCTTGGCGAAGATGGTATAAAAATGGAGAACTTCTAGAAGAAGGTGAATATAACAATATTCCTAAA
>CAZZML010000304.1:0-4346 GCA_964654735.1 uncultured Roseivirgaceae bacterium
GAGGCGGGCGCTCGATAATGACGATGTTGTTGGGTGTTAGTTATAGGAGAGGTTAGTAGCTGTATTGACTTAAAAAAAAGTCTTTTAATCAATTTCTTTCAATTTCTGTTTTTGGCTTTCAATTACTTTATTTACTTTCTGTAAATCAAGGTAAACAGAATCTTGTGCAAATTTGTTATCGATTAGTTTTTGCTTGAGCACTTCAATGTTCAATCGATTAGTTTCTAATAACTCTTTTAATTCAATTTTACGAGCCTCCTTTTCTTCCAAACTAGTAGCGAGTTTTAATTTCTCATCAATTAATGATTGCTGTGTTTTACTAATCACCTGAGCAGCTGTTTCTGCTTCTAATATTTTCAACTCTTGTTGATGTACATAATAGCTTCTAGCAATATGTACAAGCTCTTTTTGTAAGTCTTTTTCAATAGTATTTATCCTATCTTGTTTAAGTCCAGTTGTTTTTACACCTAGCCAAACAAGCGTTTGAGTTGATTTTTCGTCAATTTTTAAGTAAATAATGGTGCTGTCTAGCTGAACCTTGTCCATCTTTAGCTCAGCTACCGAATAATAGTTGCGCTTTCTTCTTAGCTTCGATTTTGCTTTTAGGTAGGCGTAGGTCTGGTCGGTTACTTTGCTAAATGGGCCATCAACTTTTATTGAAAAACCATTATACCTTGTGTCGTTAATTCGTTGTGTCTTAGCACTTATGGTATAGTTTTGAGCCGCCACTTGGGTGTAACCTCCTAAAATAAAAAGTGTTAGGGTAAATAATCTTTGGTACATCATTTTAACAATTTAACTAAGATTGTTTATTTAAACAAAAAATTTACCCTAATAAGCCATTTTAATTTAGTTTTGCACTCCACATTCAAAAAAATGAATGAAATTAAAAGACAAAAATTTCACCTCTTTCCTTAGTGAGGATGAAATTCAAGAGAGAATAAAAAGGTTAGCATCCGTCATAAACAAGGATTATAAGGAAACAAAGCCTCTCTTTATTGCCATTCTCAACGGCTCCTTTATGTTTGCATCCGACCTTTTTAAAGAAGTAAAACTAGAGTGTGAAATATCTTTTATGAAACTATCTTCTTACAATGAAATGAAAAGCACAGGCAATGTTCGTGAGTTGATTGGCCTCAATGAAAATGTGTTTAACAGAGATGTGATAATTATAGAAGACATAGTTGACACAGGCCACACAATAAAAAATGTGCTGGAGCAATTTAAGGATAGAGGAGTTAAAAGTGTGGAAGTGGTTTCTCTTTTAATAAAGCCCGAAGCATTGGAAAACGATGTGGAGATAAAGTATATAGGTTTTGAAATTCCAACTAAATTTGTGGTGGGCTACGGGCTTGATTATGATGGATTTGGTAGAAACACAAAGGCCATTTATCAATTAAAGTCGTAGTTTTATTTTTTAAGATAGAGACATGTTAAATTTAGTATTATTTGGTCCTCCAGGAGCTGGAAAAGGCACTCAAAGTGAAAATCTAATAAGTAAGTATAACCTCACCCATATTTCTACAGGAGATTTATTTAGAAAACATTTAGGGGAAGGAACAGAGCTAGGCAAAACAGCTCAAAAATTTATGGATAATGGCAACCTCGTTCCTGACGAAATTGTTATTGGTATGGTAGATGAAAAAATTCATTCTACACCTGGCACTAATGGGTTTATTTTTGACGGTTTCCCAAGAACAATAGCTCAAGCAAATGCCTTGGATAAATTAATGTCTAAGAACAACACCCAAATCAACACCATGCTAGCCTTAGAAGTTTCCGAAGAAGAGCTAATGAAGAGGCTCCTAAATCGTGGTAAAACATCGGGAAGGGTTGATGACCAAAATGAGGAAAAAATTAAAAATAGAATTAATGTGTATAATATAGAAACCACTCCTGTGGCTAATTATTATGCAGCACAAGGAAAGTTAAATTCTATTAAAGGAGTTGGCTCAATTGAAGAAATATTCGACCGTTTGGCCAATATTGTTGATGCCCAAATATAACACGCAACTGCATTTATGGCAGGATCAAATTTTATAGATCACGTAAAAATTTGTGCCCGATCGGGTGCAGGAGGGCCTGGTGCAGTTTCATTTAGGCGTGAAAAGCATGTACCCAAAGGAGGGCCCGATGGAGGTAATGGTGGGCGTGGTGGCCATATTATTTTACGAGGAACCACCAATGTATGGACTCTGCTTCATTTACGTTATCGCAAGCATGTAATTGCTAAATCAGGAGGAAGAGGCGAAGGTGGTAGAAGATCTGGTGCTCAAGGCGAAGACATAACGTTAGAAGTTCCACTAGGCACCATTGTGCGAAATGATGAAACCCAAGAAATAATTTTTGAAATAACCGAAGATGGTGAAGAGAAAATTCTTGCTCAAGGAGGAAGAGGAGGGCTTGGCAATGAAAATTTTAAAACGGCCACTAACCAAACACCAAGGCACGCTCAACCCGGAGAAGAAGGCACAGAAGAGTGGTTTGTATTGGAGCTTAAATTACTGGCCGATGTTGGCTTGGTAGGCTTCCCAAATGCAGGTAAATCAACCCTGCTTTCGGTAGTTTCAGAAGCCAAACCAGAAATTGCCAATTATGCTTTTACTACTTTGGTGCCTAACCTTGGGGTAGTCGCTTATCGAGATAACCAATCTTTTGTAATGGCTGATATCCCAGGCATTATTGAGGGAGCTTCCGAAGGAAAAGGCTTAGGGCTTCGTTTCTTAAGACATATTGAGCGCAATAGCATCTTGCTATTTATGGTGGCTGCCGATGCCGATGACATAACCGAAGCCTATAAAACCTTATTAAACGAGCTCAAAAAACATAACCCAGAGTTATTAGATAAGAAAAGGCTATTGGCCATTACCAAATCAGATATGCTTGATGATGAACTAATTGGGGAGATTAAACCTACCCTACCAAAAGAGGTTCCACATATCTTTATTTCCTCCCTTTCCAATATTGGACTAGTAGAGCTTAAAGATGTAATTTGGAAAGCACTGAATTAAGTTATAGAAATTTTTTTCATTTCGAGGCACGAGAAACTTTCTACACTAAGCAAGTCCTTATCTCCAGTCATCAAACTGTGATTTATTGGCAAATCTTTTATTTTAATTACTAACGACTGAGAAAAAACCCTTTCTCCCGCAAATTCTTATTTTGTATGTGTTAATCTGTGAGATGAGCCAGGTCGGACAATAGGTCCGACCGGATACATTGTTTTGAATACAGTTATGGGGAAGAGGGGGAATTCGAATGAGGGGGTGTTTTTAAAAACGTAGAAAAATCTTTTTAATTTAAACAGAAACGAAGGTTTTTTGATAAATTCAAATTTAGTTGGATGACAGTGTATCTTTATTTAACCTGATAAATTCATGAATATTTGTTATTCAACCCAAGCTTCCAGTTAAGAATTCTAAATAGTGCCTGTCCATAAAGTTCGCTTATCTTCGTTATACTTGTCAAAAAACACTCGGCTACGCCTGATTACCTCAGTAAACCCTGTTTTTTTGACTGCGTAAGCCTTGATAGCTACCCGATACATCGGGCCTGAACCAGACACCGAGTTTATAGACGGACTCTAAATAATATATACTCTTGAGGAAGAATGGCACAAAACAATAAGTCAACCTTCACCAAATTGTTGCATCACCGTTATTCCCAAACATTTTGTGCTCAAAGCAAGCTGTATTTTTGTGCTTAACTCAACACCTAACTATCGAAGAATTAACTAACACCCTAAGTTCAACTTAACCCGCATTATTCATGGAGACTCTATTCCAAGCTCTAATTGCTTCAAAATCAAGCACGTCCATCCATTTTGATACTCATCGTGGTGTACCACGATTGCGTGTCAAAATCAATGTTAAGCACTTGATTTTATTGCACTTAGAACTTTCATTGCCAATTCCCATGAATAATGCGGGTTAAAGAATATTATCAGCTTTTAAAGAGCAAAGGCAAGGTTAGCTAATACACAAAGGCTATCTTTAGGAATGCAAGAAATTAATTGGTGGGGTTTTCTCCTCTTCTTCATTATAGTAGTAGCGGCAAACCTTTTACGCAAAAAGTTTAAATAAACTTTTACACCCATATCGTACATCATTTAATAGTCTGATTTCCTTTCCTCGGCTTGGCTCCTAACAATTGCATACAATTACAAATGATTATATGGAAGCAGTCCAAATTACTACGCAAGGGAATGATCTCTTCAACCTTAACCAATGCGATAGTACTTTTTATAACGGCTAAGTTCTAATTAGAACAGCATTTTTGTATTATCTAAAAAGGACATGTTGCTATTTGCTTAAAACTTAAAGAATGTCATTTCGTAGTGCAACGGA
>CAZZML010000305.1:0-4339 GCA_964654735.1 uncultured Roseivirgaceae bacterium
TAGTAACCAAAGTTCCTTGCGGATTTAAGGATATAACTGAAATTAGAATTTTCAGTTATCAAAATAGATAATAGGGGCTTGCCCATGGAGGAACTGAGTTCGACCTAAGGAATCCTTTCAGAAAACTAAATAGCAGGTGAGATTTAGGGAATAAAAACTGAAGATATAGTGGATTATTTCCCATAACCTTGGTTCGTGTCCTCACGAAACAAATATTTCAATACCTGCCCACATAATTAAAAGGAGTTATTTGTTTTAACTCCTTTTTTATTTCGTCCGAAACGGATAGGCCATCAATAAATGTAGAAATAGAGGTTTTCGTTATTTTTTCATTTTTGCGAGTAAGGTCTTTTAAGGCTTCATAGGGTTTAGGAAAACCCTCTCTGCGCAAAACAGTTTGAATTCCCTCTGCCACTACAGCCCAATTATCTTCCAAATCAGCATTAATGGTTGCTTGGTTTAGCTCTAGTTTGTTAATGCCTTTTACCAAAGAGTTTAAGGCAATAACCATATGCCCGAGGGGTACACCTACATTTCGGAGTACGGTAGAATCTGTTAAATCTCGTTGCAAACGGGAGATAGGTAATTTTGCAGATAAGTGTTCTAGTATAGCATTGGCCATCCCAAAATTTCCTTCGGCATTTTCAAAATCAATAGGGTTTACTTTGTGCGGCATAGCTGAGGAACCTATTTCGCCTGCTTTAATTTTTTGTTTAAAATAACCCATCGAAATATATTGCCATACATCTCTGGCAAAATCTATTAAAATGGTATTAATACGCTTAAAACAATCAAATAACTCTGCTAAATGGTCGTAATGCTCAATTTGTGTAGTTGGGTAACTTCGAGATAAGCCTAAGGTTTCAAACACAAATTCATCGGCAAACTGATCCCAATCTTCATTAGGATAAGCTACGTGGTGGGCGTTCATATTACCAGTAGCGCCACCAAATTTGGCACCATAGGGTATTTCCTCTAATACTTCTAACTGACCATTTATACGAGCATGAAAAACCGCCATTTCTTTACCTAATAAGGTGGGCGAAGCTGGTTGGCCATGGGTTTTGGCAAGCATAGGTATTTCATCCCAAAGCTCTACCATATTATAGATAAGCGCATCTACAGTATTAATCAACGGAGTAATTATATCAGAAATGCCTTCCTTCAATGATAAAGGAATTGCCGTGTTATTTATATCCTGTGAAGTAAGCCCAAAATGGATAAACTCCTTAAATTCCGCCAGTCCAAGTTTATCAAAGGCCTCTTTAATAAAATATTCCACGGCCTTTACATCGTGGTTGGTAACCTTTTCGGTATCCTTAATTCGTTGGGCATCTGCTTCAGAAAAATTAGTGTATAGTTTTCGGAGCTCCTCAAAATTGCTACTATCAAAGTTTACTAATTGAGGTAATGGTAATTCACAAAGGGCAATAAAATACTCTATTTCTACTCGTACTCTGTACTTAATCAGCCCTAATTCCGAAAAATAAGGAGAGAGATTTGATGTTTGGTTTGAATAGCGACCATCAATAGGAGAAACAGCTTGTAAAGGGTTCATTTAGTGCAATTTTAACGTGAGAGTGTAAAAATATGAAATTTGATGAGCGGAACTATTATAACTTATGATATTGTTAGTTTTGCTCAACGTTTAGTATTCTCCCGAACTCAGGTTCTTAATGAAACAAGTATTTTTAATTGTATTAATTTCAATCCCATTTTTTGTTATTGGTCAAAACCTGCCTCAAGAAGCAGTGGTGTCTATTAACAAAGCTATTGATAAGATAAAAGTTGATGGAGTTTTAGATGAAGAAACTTGGGGCAAGGCTGATGTGGCTAGAGATTTTTATCAAACTTATCCTGTTGATAATGATTTTGCTACTTCTCAAACGGAGGTAAAAATAGCATTTGACGATAACTTTATGTATTTCGGGATTATTTGTTACGATTCCTCTCCGGGTAAATATATTGTGGAATCGCTAAGAAGAGATTGGGGTTTTCGCAATACCGAAAATGTAGGCATTTACATTGATCCGTTTAATGATAAGACCAATGGTTTTATCTTTGCCCTGTCTCCCTATAATGTTCAGCGGGAGGGCTTAATTGCAAACGCTAGAGACATTAGTACTGATTGGGACAATAAATGGTACTCTGAGGTTACAAATTTTGAAGATAAATGGGTGGTTGAAATTGCTATCCCATTTAAAACGCTTCGTTATAAGAACAACCTTACCGAGTGGAATATCCAGTTCGTAAGGAATGATGTAAAAAATAACGAGATTTCCAGCTGGGCAGCTGTACCTCAGCAATTTAGAGCCAGTAATTTGGGGTTTGCGGGTAAACTACTTTGGAACGACCCTTCACCTCCTCCCAAACCTAATGTATCTATCATTCCTTATATGTTAGGTCAAGCCTCCAAAAACTATGAAGAATACACAGATTTTTCACCGGTAGGGAAAATTGGGATGGATGCCAAAGTGGCTGTTACTTCTTCGCTAAATCTGGATTTAACCGTAAACCCCGATTTTTCTCAGGTAGAAGTAGATCAGCAAATTGTGAACCTTGATAGGTTTGAACTTTTTTTTCCGGAAAGGCGTCAGTTTTTTCTTGAAAACAGCGATTTATATGGCAGATCAGGATTTCCGTCATCACGTGCATTTTTTAGCAGAAGAATTGGTATTGCCAGTGATACGAGTGGCAACAGAGTTGAAATACCTATTGTGTTTGGTGCCAGATTAAGTGGTAAAATAAACAAAGATTGGCGCATTGGTCTTATGAATATGCAAACAGCAGCTCGTAAAGGAAGTGTATTGCTGGGTGCCGAAAATTTAAATAATGGCTATAATCTTCCGGGTCAAAACTATACAGCAGCGGTTATTCAACGGCAACTTTGGTCTCGGTCTAATATTGGTGCCATTTTTATTAACAGGCAAGCTACACAGTACAACCCTGCCGACACAACAAATTCTACTTCGGCATTTAACAGGGTAGCAGGCTTCGATTTTAACTTTGCAGACAAAACAAATACATGGTTGGCTAATGTATATGTACATGGCTCTTTCGATCCTGTACAAAAGAAAAACTCTTTTGCACAAGGTAGCTTTATAGGATACCGCTCCAGGCACTGGTCAATTAATTATTTTCATAATCACATTGGCGAAGGTTATAATGCAGAAGTAGGCTTTGTGCCGCGCAAAGGAACCTTTAACATTGGTACATTTGGTACAGAATATATTATATATCCCAAAGCCGAATCGTTGGTTACTATTAGGCCGGGTGTTAACCTTACCTATACATTAATGTCAAATGGCCAACTTGCAGATAAATCGGCAGGTGCTAATGTTGAATTTGCTTTTATTAATACAAGTGTATTATCAGTAGCAATTAATCAACAGTTTACTCATTTATTTAACGATTTTGATCCAACCCGCACAGATGGCACTCCTCTTCCAGCAGGGTCTGGCTATACATGGGCTTCTGGCAGAATAAGATTTTCGTCAGATGGAAGACAGGCCTTTAGCTATTCATTAACAGGCGAATATGGAACATACTTTAACGGCACTAAATTAACAGCTTCAACAAATGTTGGGTATAGGTTTAGGCCGCTTGGGAGTATTTTTATGCAGGCTATTTATAATGATGTTGTTTTGCCGGAGCCTTATAATAGCACTAATTTTTGGTTAATTGGCCCACGGTTCGATTTAACCTTCACAAATAGTTTATTCCTTACTACTTTTGTACAGTATAACGAACAGGCCGATAATGTAAATATAAACGCCCGTTTTCAGTGGCGATTTGCACCAGTATCCGACTTGTTTGTGGTATATACTGATAATTATTTTCCGGCAGACTTTACTGTTAAAAATAGAGCAATTGTTGTTAAGTTGTCGTATTGGTTAAATTTATAAAAGCATTAAAATGGCATTCAGTTTTTTTAAAAGAAAAAAGAAAAAAGAAGGAGCACACGAGCATTACTATTCCTTAACAGTTACCAAAGTAGTAAAAGAAACAGCCGATGCCATAAGCATCGTTTTTGCTCAACCGGAACCTAAGTTCGAGTATAAATCGGGGCAATTTCTAACTTTAATTGCAGATATAAATGGCAAAAGTGTTAGGCGTGCTTATTCATTGAGTTCTTCACCATTTACAGACGATAATCTTGTTGTTACTATTAAGCGAGTAGATGGAGGGTTGATGTCTAATTACCTCAATGATAATGTAAAAGTAGGCGACAAAATGGATGTAATGGAGCCAATGGGGAATTTTACGACCGAATTTAATCCTGCCAATAAACGCCATATTGTTATGTTTGGTGGAGGCAGTGGTATTACCCCTTTAATGT
>CAZZML010000306.1:0-2974 GCA_964654735.1 uncultured Roseivirgaceae bacterium
TGCACTCCTTGCAATTGCCTGAGTTTGGTTAGGCTTTCTGCCAGTGGGGTAACCTCTTGCTTTAGCCGGGCATCCGAACTCTGGGTAAGGATACCCGCCAGCGTGCCATTGCCATTTTTATAAATAATTAAGGCATCGGAGCGGGTTAAGTTATTAGTTCCATTACCTATTACAAATAATCTGTCTGCTGCATTAAAGTTAATAGCCGAATTTGGTGTATAATTTGTATTCCATGTTCCAGTACCTGTTTCAGCATAGGAAATGGCTAATGTACCTAAGCCCATAGTTGTTGAGAAAACCCCTGAAGCAGTAGTACTCCGACCCATAGCAGTAGAATAATTTCCCGAAGCTATGGTATTTATACCTATAGCTGTGGAATTATCCCCAGAAGCTGTGGTATTATTACCCATTGCGGTAGAATTACTCCCAGAAGCTGTGGTGCCAGAACCCATAGCCGTAGAAATAACCCCTGACGCATTGGTAAGCCTACCCATAGCTGTGGAAGTTTGACCTGAAGCAGTTATATTAAACCCCATAGCTACAGAATACTGCCCTCGGTTGGCATCGTCCCATCGAGTATCGGTAACAAACCCTGCCCTAAAAGCTCCTTTGCTTTTATCAAAAAACATACGGGAGTCATTATTGATATTACCGTTATCATCTAATTGGGGGCTACCAAATACAAAATCATCGGTGGTATAATCTCCGGGTGCGTTGGAGGTTATGTTAGTAGTGGTTGTGAAAGATGGGGGAGCAATCCAATTTAGGGCTCCTGCTCCATCGGTTGCTATTATTTGGTTGGCTATACCATCTTGCGCAGGTAACGTATAAGCAGCTCCGGCTCCGGCATTATCGCCATCTAGGGTAAGTAACCCATTTAGTGAAGCATTGCCGCTTTTGTAAATAATAAGTGCATTTGATCGTGTCCCAGCTGAGGTCCCATTTCCTACTACAAATAACCTATCGGATAAATTAAAATTGCTTGCAGAGCTCGGAACGTAGTCTGTATTATAAGACCCAACTGATGTTTCTGCAAAAGACCTAGAAAATGTGTAATTCCCCATAGCGGAGGAATAATAGCCTGAAGCTATTGCATTAACCCCCATAGCAGTTGATGCTTCTCCTACTGCAGCCGTATTTTGACCCATCGCTGTAGAAGCTATGCCTGATGCACTAGTCAGTTGCCCCATCGATGTAGAGCGAACTCCAGATGCGTTTGTTTGAAAACCCATTGCTGTGGAATACGAACTTGAAGCAGTTGTTTGCCAACCCATCGCGGTAGAAATACTCCCTGAAGCAATGGTATTTTCGCCCATAGCTGTGGAATTATTCCCTGAAGCAATAGTGTTTTCACCCATAGCTGTGGAATAGTCTCCTGAAGCATCAGTGCCATTGCCCAAAGCCGTAGAAAATCCCCCTGAAGCAGTTGTAGTTGCTCCCATAGCGGTAGCTGCTATCCCAGAAGCAATAGTTTCTTTACCCATAGCTGTGGAATTAGTCCCTGATGCACTGGTGTTATCCCCCATAGCTGTTGAGGTATACCCTGAAGCAATTGTATTCAAACCCATAGCTACAGAGAAGAACCCCCGATTTGTATCATCCCATTGTGTCCCAGCAACAAATCCTGTCCTAAAAGCTCCTTTGCTTTTATCAAAAAACATGCGCCTGTCATTATTGGTATTCCCGTTATCATCCAGTTGCGGGCTACCAAATACAAAATCATCGGTGGTATAATCTCCGGGGGCATTGGAGGTTACGTTGGTAGTGGTGCTAAAAGCAGCATCCAGATAGGGGCTAAGGTCAATGGTAGTGGGCGATGCATTAACGGTAATTTCTAGGGCATTGCCAGTTAATTGCAAATCTTGTATTTCGTTAGTAATGCTAGCATCAGCATCGTTTACATTAAGCCCAAGCGTGGCTCCACTTGATAGGCTAATATTGCCTGCGGTTCCATCGGTGCTAATATTTTGTATTTCGTTGGTTGGGTTAAAATCTGCATCGTTTACCTCATCAGCACCTGCCACCCAGTTAGTGCCATTCCATTTAAGCACTTGGTTATTAACAGCAGAGGCGGGCAGTTCAATTTCGTTAGTAGGGTCGTTGTCGGCATCGTTTACATTAAGCCCAAGCGTGGCTCCACTTGATAGGCTAATATTGCCTGCGGTTCCATCAGTACTAATATTTTGTATTTCATTGATGGGATCAAAATCCGCATCGTTTACTTCATCGGTAAAACTGCCCCCGCTGTTGGATAGGGTTACTGTGCTGCCTGTTTTGGCAATGGTTTGCAGTTCGTTGGCATTATCAAAGTCGGCATCGTTTACATTTAACGCTAACGTAGCTCCGCTTGAGAGGGCAATATTACCGGCTGTACCATCGGTACTAATATTTTGGATTTCATTGGTAATGCTGTTGTCAATACTTACCAGTGTGCCTAAGTCAACAGTTGTTGTGCCACCGGCATCGCTTATTTCCAACAGAGTTCCATTTAGCATAGCATTTTGCACCAACTCATTGGTTGCATCATTATCTTCCAGGTTAATGGTATTGCCTTCCGAAATAGATAAGGCATTGCCATTAAGTTCTAATAGCTGAATAGTGCTGTTAAGTGCGTAGGGCGAGCCTAAAAGTTCTTCTATGCCCATAATAACAAATCCTTCGCCAAGGTCAATTTCTACCTGCAAAAAATAGGGTGTCTCGCCCCATTGTAAATCCTCCAGGTTACTGCCAAACAAAATATCACCTCTGCCGATTATCAGCCTGAAAATCCCGAAAATATCGGTAGTGGTATTATGGGTTTCCTGATATACCATAGCCCCCTCTTCACTGCCTTCCAGAAGGGAAAAACGAAGGGATATATCCCTGTTTGCCAATATTTCCCCCCGGGAATCCCGGCCAAAACTTTGAGCCTTAGACTCATCAATGGCCACCGCTTGATAGGTAAAGCCCATTTGTTGAGCCCTAGCATTAAACA
>CAZZML010000306.1:3074-4322 GCA_964654735.1 uncultured Roseivirgaceae bacterium
TTTAAATCTTCGGTAATATCAAATTGGTTAAAACCACGGTTTTGGGTGCCGCTCATTAAATAGTCCAGCACCAGCCCACCCCCATAAAAAGGGTTGGCCTTACGTTTGGAGTTGCTATTATGCCTAAAAGTAAGGCTGCCTGTTAAATAGTGCATATTCCAAATAGTAAGCAGATTGCTGGCATTGTCCTGCACCATGTTTGATTTATAACCCAGTTCAAAACCAACAAGGTTAATAGCGGAGTAGCGTGTCTTTTTTTTCTTAGCAATACTCCGTTGGTAAAAAAAGGTGGCTGTTGTGCCTGGCAAGCCTTTTAGGTCTTTGTTTACCACACCATCGGAGTTTGTAAACCTAACCTGACTAAAATTGCCGCCAAAGCTAAATCCAACCCTGTTTTGTGCCTGAGCTGATAGTGAATAGAAAACCAAAAAGAAAAGGGATAAGTATTTCATATTAGTTTAATATAATTATGGCCGAACCAAGTTCACTTTTTTTGCCTGCTAGTGTTACTAAGTAAACCCCTTTATTAATCGTACCATAATCAACTTTAATAGGCGTTCTATTGCCTGGAAAAATTTCTTCTTTTATGAGTTTGCCTTCCATATTGAATAATGAAATGGTTAATTGTTCTATTATTTTTTCTGTTTCGTTAGTTGGCAACCAATCTAACATAATTATGCCCGAAGATGGGTTTGGATATACCGAAAGGGTTTGTGGTGTTGTTAGATTAAAAACGAAGCTTTGCAGGTAAGGATGTTGAAACCCCTGGAGCAGATGTACCGACCCTGAGTTAAAATGGCCGGTTAAAGAAGACTGGCCTATGGTTTGGTTTAGCATAAGCCCACTTTGTAGTAAGCTGTACGACCCTCCGGCATTGCTAACTGTTGATTTTAGCAAACTGACCTGCTGTGCCCGGGCACAAAACATAGTGCCGATGCAGATAATGAAACAACTGACTTTGAATATTCCCATTTAAACTAAGTATTTTGTAAAAAAATGAAATATTTATCTTTTTTCCTAATTTAAAGAGCAGCTTTTGACTAAGATTACCTTTGTAAAAATCCGGGCTTTAATAACTTATGACATCGAATTAAATATAGGCAATAATTTTTGGTTTAGCTGTACAAAGTGAGACTCTTAGCATGGAATGTTACCATTGAGGGATTTATATAGAGAGGTTTCAAATTATCCTATTTTCTATTCCGAGGTACGAGGAATCTTGTGAGGCTAGAAAGTTATCTTCGAAAA
>CAZZML010000307.1:0-2796 GCA_964654735.1 uncultured Roseivirgaceae bacterium
AGCTTTGAAACATCCTCATTGTCTGTCCCTATGCTTCCTGCAATTTTACTAATTTTTATCTGATTTTGAAAACTTTGAATCTGTTCAGTTTTAGCTTTCAACTGTTCTGCCAACTGCTGATTTTCAATTCTCAATTGTTCATTTTTCTGCTTTTCACCAGTGTATTGGTTTAAAAGCAGATTAATTTTTCTTTCGAGGGATTGAAATTCATTTTGAAGGCTTTGATTCTCCATATTTCTATTGTCTTATTACGGCACCAAGTTCTTTTTCAAATGTTGCCATCAATCGTTTCATCGTTTTATCTATTACTTTATCTGTTAATGTTTTTTTATCATCTTGAAGAATAAACCTCAATGAGTAAGCCTTCTTACTCTTTTCAATTCGGTCGCCTTCGTACAAATCAAAAACGTCAACTGATTTAATCAAACTTCTTTCGGTCTTCTTTGTAAGTTCAAGAATATCCTGATACGAAATTGATTTATTTATAACCAGTGAAAGGTCTCTACGCACCTCAGGGTACTTCGAAACTTGCTTCACCATAATATTATCATTTGTCTTGCGTAAAAGCAAATCCCAATCGAAACTTGCATAAATTACTTCTTGCTTAATACCTAAGGATTTTAATATTTTACCATTAAGGCTCCCTATTTCAACCGAAGTTTTTTGACCTAGATTATAACTCAACCCGTAACTAAAAATATCGGAAACCTCCTGACTAATATTTGATGAAGAAAGGTTCATTCTCCCTAAAACACCTTCCACAATTCCTTTTAATTGGTGAAAATCAGCAGGAGCCTTTTCGCTATTCCACTGCTTTTCTTTTTCTAATCCGGTAATAAAAACAGCTAGCTTTTTTTCTTCTTTGTATTCACCCTCTCTTTTAAAATACTGCTTACCAAACTCAAATACTTTAAGGTTAGATTGCTTATAATTAATATTTCGAGCAATTACTTCAAGTCCTGAAAAAAGCAAACTTTGGCGCATAACACCTAAGTCCTCACTTAGCTTGTTTAGTATTTCAACACTTTCATCGGCATTTACAGAGGCCGTAAGTTCCGTATATTCAGGTTTCGTTAATGAGTTGGTCATCATCTCGAAATACCCATTATCCACTAAATATGAAGAAATTTTCTGTTGAATTTTATCAAAATCCTTTCGTTGAGAATTGGCTAAAAAACTAGACCCAACGCTGTCTGGTAAATTGATATTATTAAATCCATAAATGCGTAGGATTTCTTCGATAACATCAGCCTCTCTGGTAACATCTACTCTAAAAGTTGGAATGGAAGCTGTAAATCCTGCATCGGTCATATTGCTCAATTTGATATCCAACAGATTGAGGATGGAATGGATTTTATCTTTAGAAATCTCCTGACCTATTAAACGATTAATATTTCGATACGAAACGGCTACTTCAACTGGTTTTATTGGGTTGGGGTAGATGTCAATTATATCAGATGAGATGGTTGCGCCAGCCAATTCTTTCAGTAAAAGGGCTGCTCGCTTGAGGGCGTAAACGGTGCAATTTGGGTCGGTGCCTCTTTCAAATCGAAACGAAGCATCGGTTTTTAATTGGTGCACCATAGCCGATTTTCGAATAGAGGCTGCATCAAAATAAGCCGACTCTAAAAATATACTAGTGGTAGTATCCGAAACACCCGAAGTGGCTCCTCCAAAAACACCTCCTATGCATATGGGCGATTCGCTATCACAAATCATTAAATCCTCAGCTTTGAGCTTTCGTTCTTTATCGTCAAGTGTTAAAAAAGGAGTGTTGGCAGCCAAGGTTTTAACAACCACCTTTTGGTCTTTAATTTTTGCATAATCAAAGGCATGCAATGGTTGCCCCGTTTCGTGCATTACATAATTGGTTATATCCACCACATTATTAATGGGAGATAACCCAATGACCAGCAGCCTGTTTTTTAACCATTCAGGAGATGCTGCAATTTTTATATTATTCAGGGTTACTCCCGAGTACCTTGGGCAAGCTTCCGTATTTTCTACAGAAACATCAATGGGTAAACTATCGTCATCTTTAGCAAAAGCCTCAACAGATGGCCAGGTAATTTCTTTTTCCGTTACAGCTTTCACATCTCTGGCTGTACCCAAATGCGAAATCGCATCTGATCGGTTGGGAGTTAAACCAATTTCAAATACATAGTCTGTTTCTACATTGAAATACGCTAACGCTGTAGTGCCAGGCTTGAGGTCGGTATCGAGTACCATAATCCCATCATGGCTTTTTCCAATGCCAATTTCATCTTCAGCACAAATCATACCTTCGGAAACTTCTCCACGAATTTTGGCCTTTTTAATTTTAAAAGAGTCGCCTTCCGATGGGTATAAAGTTGAGCCAACGGTAGCTACAATTACAGTTTGGCCTTTGGCCACATTGGGTGCTCCACACACAATGGGAGTGTCTTCTCCTGTGCCAATATCAACTGTGGTAACACTTAGTTTATCAGCATTTGGGTGCTTACTACAGGTAAGTACTTTGCCAATAACCAAGCCTTTGAGGCCACCTTTAATGGCTTCAAATTTTTCGAGCCCCTCAACTTCTAAGCCTGTATCGGTTAATATTTCTGAAAGGACCTCAGGTGATTTATCTATATCAATATACTGGCGTAACCAGTTATAAGAAATCTTCATTTTAAAAAATTCTTTAAGCGAACAAAATTAGCAATTTAGGAGCTAACTGTAGAGGTGCTAAGCTGCTAATTTTAAGTTAAATTTTCATTGGTATTTGTTTTGTTTTGCGTAAGGCCAGTTAATAATGTTCAGGAAAAGATTTTT
>CAZZML010000307.1:2896-4320 GCA_964654735.1 uncultured Roseivirgaceae bacterium
GGTATTTGTTTTGTTTTGCGTAAGGCCAGTTAATAATGTTCAGGAAAAGATTTTTCTCCTGCCCCTATGGCAACCGCTAACCTATTTTCCTTGGGAGGGAAAGGGCAGGTGTAACCTTCCATATAAGCACAATAGGGATTATAGGCCTTATTAAAGTCTAATAGTATTTTCCCTCTTTGTGCAGGCAGCACATCAAGGTAGCGCCCTCCTCCATAAGTGGTTTCTCCACTAGTTTGATCTAAAAATGGAATAAAAAGTGTTGGGTCATTTCGCTGGGTTGAGGCTAAAACCAAAAGTGTGTTGTCAATTTCATTCCATTTAAAATTAGCCGTGCCCACAACTAAGAATTTATCAATGGTGCCTGTACTTGTGGCTAAACTAAGGGTATCTTGTTTGTCTCGTTTATTGTAATTTGCCTCAATTCTAAAATTTAGATTTGCTGGGTAATAGTCTAAATAACTAAAATCAACTTTTTGCTTCAAAAAAGGAGACTCAGATGAGTACCTGAAATATTCTGCTCGTTCGTGACGGTGAATCGAGAGACCATCTATGTATTGCTGAGGGTTTTCCTCTTTTGATAGAAACCAATAGAGTGCTGCGGAGCAAATTAGTACAACGCTTCCAATAATTATTTGCTTCATTTTTAACTGATTTAGAACACGCCTTCATCGGCCATGCTAAAATAACCCGAATCAGTGTAGATGAGGTGATCCAGCACAGGAATTTCCAGGATTCTCCCTGCTTCTTTTAATTTCTTAGTAAGGTTGAGGTCGGTTTGGCTAGGTTTTAGATTGCCAGAGGGGTGGTTATGCACAAGAATTATACTGCTTGCTAAAGCTTCTAATGCGCTTTTAAAAATTATTTTTGGGTCAGCCACCGTGCCAGATACACCCCCTTGACTAATGGTGACTGGTTTTAATAATTGGTTGGCTTTATTGAGTAGAAGCACCCAAAATTCTTCGTGAGGTACGTCCTGCAAATAAGGCTTCATGATATCATAAGCTGATTTGGAACTTGTGATCTTGATAACTTTAGGCTGATCAGATTCTTTTCTTCTTCGCCCAAGTTCTAATGCACTTACAATACTTATAGCCTTAGCTTCGCCTATACCCTTAAACTTTTTCAGGTCGTTAATGGAAAGTTTAGCTAGCAAGTTTAGGTTATGGTTAACAGAATGCAGAATTTGTTTGGCTAAATCTACAGCGGTTAATGTTCTAGTACCGGAACCTATTAAGATGCCAATAAGTTCGGCTTCTGATAAAACGGACTTCCCTTTTAAAAGAAGCTTTTCTCTTGGCCTGTCTTCTTCGGCCCATTGCTTTATAGATGTTTTATTCTGCTCCAATTTTCACAATATAGGAGATAAATCTAATTATTACCTTAAATCCGCAAGGAAAATCTATTACAAGCCATAATATGATGTC
>CAZZML010000308.1:0-4318 GCA_964654735.1 uncultured Roseivirgaceae bacterium
AACAAGGGGTTGATACACCTCGGATTACCCATAGGTTCATGCTTGACTTGACACTAGGTATTTCATATTTCTCCTTTCGCATTTCATATTTATTTATGAAAACCCATCAACTCTCTAACACCATCACTAGAGTAATAAAATCCATAGGTTAGAATTAGAGACCAAAACACGCTAAAAATTAGCATATAGATAAACATAAGTTTACGAGAGCTTCCAAAGGCAACGGCCAAAATGGCTCCACCTGGGGGAGACAATATAATAGGCGTTAGAAATGAAATACCTAGTAATCCATATTTATTCCAAATTTTAACGAACCGCCTACTTTGGGGCGAAAACGTTCTTTTAAACTTAAAAAAACGAATAAAAGCAGTATGTCTCAGTTGTTCACCAAAAAAACTAAAAATGGAAACCGTGGTCATCATTCCTGCTATGGTTAGTAATGTGGTAACCAGCGGGTGAAAGCCGGCAGCATACCCCATGGTAGGGCCAAAAACTATCTTAACCATGCATAATAAATATATGGTTATATAAACCAATGCTTCTTCCATCTTAAAAAATAAATTATGAAATTACTGTGTAGGTATAGTAAACGTAAATACTCAGTAAAATGATTCCTTCTACTTTGCCTAATTTGCGGTTTATTAACATCATTGGCAAAACTAATAGTGTGATGCCAAGCATCCAATACATATCTACCGCTAGTAATATTTTGTTAATGGAAATGGGTTGAATTAAACTTGTAATTCCTAAAATTGACAAAATATTAAAAATATTAGAGCCCATTAAATTGCCTAAAGCCAAATCTGTTTCACGTTTAAAAGAGGCAACAATAGCGGTTACTAGCTCGGGCAAACTTGTGCCAAGAGCAAGCACGGTAATGCCTATTACACGCTGACTCACTCCTAAAAAAGTTGCTAGCGATTTTGCCCCTCCTACAAACCAATCAGAACCAAAATAAAGACCTAAACCCCCGATAGCTAGAAATAACAAATCTTTCCCCCAACTAGATGACGGACCATCAGCAACATCTAGCTCTTTTCCCAAAGCAATAGCTGCCTTGTTTTCTATTCTCGATTTTCTTATAATGTAAATAGTATAGCTCAATAAAAAGAATACAAAAAAAACGCCCTCACTTACACCTAATTCTCCATCGTGCGCCCACCAGAAAAGCAATAGGGCACTAATCATAGCCACAGGCCAATCAATTTTTATACTATCAGCATTCACTTTTACGGGCCCAATTAAAACAGTAACTCCCAGCACAAGGGCTAGGTTACAAATGTTTGAGCCTATAACATTACCCATAGCTAAGTCCGGGCTACCACTTAAAGCAGCATTAATACTAATAAGTAATTCTGGAGCAGAGGTGCCAAATGCTACAATAGTTAACCCAACTACCAAGGGAGAAATATGAGCTCGTAACGCAATACTTGATGCTCCCCTTACCAGAAAATCGCCTCCGATAATTAGAACAAAAAGTCCCACAATTAACAAACCTATATCCTGCAGCATAAATTATATTTTTTCTCCAAAAGCTAAATCTCCCGCATCTCCTAGGCCGGGTATAATGTAAAATTTTTCATTTAATTTCTCATCAATAGCGCCACACCATAAAGTTACATTATTACCTAATTCTTTTTCAAGATAAGAAACCCCTTCTGGCGCAGCAATTACTGACAAAATAATCCATTTTTTAGGTGTACCATAGGCTTCTAGCTTATGAATTGCATCTAGCATCGACTTACCTGTTGCCAGCATAGGATCCACCAAAATAACGGTTTTATCATTAAGATTTCCTGTGGCAATATATTCAGTTCTAATGCTCTTGGAAGTTTGAAAATCAACTGTTCGATAAGCACCAACAAACCCAGAATCTGCTTTATCAAAAATAGAAAGCACTCCATCATAAAAAGGAAGTGCGGCTCTCATAATAGCAATTATAACGAGTTTTTCCTTTGCTAACTCTATGGTAGAAATGCCTAGCGGTGTTTCTATTTGGGTAGTAGAATAATCAAATTTTTTTGATATTTCATAGGCCATCACTTGGCCTAATTTTTTCAGATTATTTCTGAACCGTAAACGGTCTTTTTGTAAAGAAACGTCTCTTAAGCCAGCCAGGTATGCGTTTGCTACTGAGCTATTTTTACTTAGATTGATGGTTGTCACGTAGGGTAATGAAATTGAGTTAAATAGAACGCAAAATTAACTACGCAAGATAATTCAATTAATTCTTGCATCCAACACAGTTAGATTACATTTTATCAAATTGATTATCAAACTAATATCGGGTAGTTGCTTAACTTTGCAAAAATGGATTTTAATCTACTCGATACCCTTTGCCAGATTCAAGCCACTTCTGGTGACGAAAATAAGATAAAAAAATTTATACTTAACTATGTTGATGATAACGCTTCAAGTTGGGAAGCAATACCTATAATAATTGAAGGGAAGGGATTTCAAGATAATCTTATGCTTGTATTTGGCTCACCGGATATTGCCTATTACGCACATATGGATTCTGTTGGTTTTACCTCAAGATATCAAAACCAACTTATTACAATTGGCAGCCCAGATGCCCGTAAAGGAGATAAATTAGTTGGGAACGATGCTTTAGGCTCTATTGAATGCAATATTACCATCGATGCAAATGGAAACACATTTCATGATTTTAAAAGAACCATTGAGGCAGGCACTCCTTTAGTTTATAAGCCCAACTTTCAACAGGAAGCAGAAAGTATAATTTCGCCATACCTTGATAATAGATTAGGCATTTTTGCATTACTCCAATTAGCAAAGGAACTTGAAAACGGGGTTCTGGTTTTCTCTACTTATGAAGAACATGGAGGAGGATGTACAGCATATTTGGGGAGCTATTTATTAACTAAATACAATATTCATCAAAGTATAATTGTAGATGTAACTTGGGTTACCGATGGCATCCAGCTAGGGTTGGGGCCTGTGGTATCCTTAAGAGATGCTTACATACCCCGGAAAAAATTTATTAACAAAATTATATCTCAGCTTGATGATTACTCTTTAGTTTACCAAAAGGAAGTGGAGGCAAGTGGAGGAAGTGACGGTTCAGAACTTCAACGATCTGCCTTGCCTATTGACTGGTGTTTTATAGGAGTGCCAGTAAAGAACCCGCATGCATCAAATGAGGAAGCCAATATTTTTGATATTGTACGATTAATAGACTTGTTAAAGACCATATATATAAAATTATAGTAGTTAGATTCCATTAATTAGATATTTGAATACAAAACGAAATACAATGTCAATATTTAAACTGAATACATATATTTAATCAGATGCAAGAAACCGTACTAATAACTGGAGGAACCGGATTGGTTGGAACTCGTTTAACTGAGCTACTTTTGAGGAAGAACTTTAAGGTACGCCAGATGTTAAGGAATGTTTCTGAGCAAGATATTGTGCCGAGTTTTAGATGGAATTTGGATGAGAATTTTTGGGACATTAAAGCAATTGAGGGGGTGGATTATATTGTCCATTTGGCTGGGGCTAATGTAGCCGAAGGCCGTTGGACAATGCAAAGAAAGCAGCAAATTTTAGAAAGTAGAATTAAAGGGAGTAAGCTAATTGCAGAAATGGTAGAGGCTTCTAATGGCAAAATAAAAGGGATTGTTTCAGCCTCTGCGATTGGGTATTATGGAGCTGATAACCAGAGCAAACTTGCCATAGAAACGGATGAGCCTGGTACTGACTTTTTAGCTAATGTATGTGTGCAGTGGGAAAAGGAAATTAAAAACTGTAGAACGAAAGTGGCTATACTGCGAACGGGAGTGGTGCTTGCTAAAGAGGGTGGTGCTATTCCAAAAATGCTTGCCCCCATAAAATTAGGTGTAGGTGCTCCTTTGGGTTCGGGTACTCAGCCAATGCCTTGGATCCATATTAATGATTTATGCAATATGTATCTTTTTGCAATTAAGAATGGATTAGAAGAATCTTATAATGCAGCGGCTCCCGAAAATGTGAATAATAAAGAATTGACCTATCAATTAGCGAAAATGGTTGGTAGAAAGATTTTGTTGCCCAATGTTCCTGATTTTGTGTTAAAACTAATGCTTGGCGAGATGTCAATAATGTTGCTCACAGGTGTAATTGTTTCTCCTAATAAAATCTTAGAAAAAGGATTTGAGTTTGAACACCCTTCGCTTTCAGAAGCATTAAGACAGTTATTTTAACTACCGTAATTTATACCTTAAATCCGCAAGGAACTTTGTGATGAAAGCCATAATATAATGTTAGTCAGGTGCTCGCACAGATATTTGGAACGGAATAAATGTAGCATATTGGT
>CAZZML010000309.1:0-4296 GCA_964654735.1 uncultured Roseivirgaceae bacterium
CCACATCCGCAAACGGAGTGCAAAGAAACTAAGTTTTTTTTAGATTGCCAATAGCTAAAAAAATAATTTTAAATATGTTTCATCATTTCTTTTTCTAGCCATTTTTTAAACCGAAGAATTTAATTATTTGTCATCTTTGTAGTGCCAGATAATTATGGATTCAGTGCAACTAGAAGAAGAAAATAAAGAACTGATAAGAAAGTATCGCAAACTACTACGGCATGCGAAGCCTTTTTTAAAAGATGACGACTCTAAAATGATTCGTAAAGCTTTCAATTTAGCAATGGAAGCACACGAAGGAATGAGGAGGAAATCTGGTGAGCCTTATATTTTTCATCCGGTAGAAGTGGCACAGATTTGTGTGGAGGAAATTGGATTAGGTACTACTTCCATTATTGCTGCTTTGCTTCATGATGTAGTTGAGGATACCGATTATGAGGTGGAAGACATTCAGCGGGAGTTTGGGAAAAAAGTAGCTCAAATAATTGATGGGCTCACTAAAATTTCTGGTGTTGGTAGCAATGCGGACTCAGGACAAGCAGAAAATTTTAGAAAAATGCTGCTTACCTTATCTCACGATGTTCGTGTGATATTGGTAAAGCTTGCCGATAGGTTGCATAATATGCGAACTTTAGATAGCATGCCTAGGCATAAGCAGCTAAAAATTGCTTCGGAAACTATATTTCTTTATGCCCCTTTAGCACACAGGCTGGGTTTATATGCAATTAAATCTGAAATGGAAGACCTCCATTTAAAATATACGCACAAGGAAATATACCAATCTATTGTTGATAATGTTAAAGTGACCAAGGAGGTGCGTGACCGGTTTATTCGAAGGTTCATCCGCCCGATTCAGCAAGATTTATCGCTTCATAATTTTAAATTTACCATTAAAGGTAGAGTAAAATCCGTGTACTCTATTTGGGAAAAAATGAGTAAGCAGGATATTCCTGTGGAAGAGATTTTTGATCTTTTTGCAGTACGAATAATTGTTGATGTTCCTCTGGCACAAGAAAAGGCAGTTTGCTGGCAGGTATATTCTATCGTTACCGATTTTTATAAACCCAACCCCGACCGTTTGCGCGATTGGGTAAGTACGCCAAAGGCGAATGGGTATGAGTCTTTACACACCACTGTTATGAGCCGTACCGGCAAGTGGGTGGAGGTGCAAATAAGAACAAAGAGAATGGATGATATTGCCGAAAAAGGGTATGCTGCCCATTGGAAATACAAAGACAGTCCAACCCGTAAAACGAGTGGGTTAGAAACCTGGATTGCCCAAGTACGAGAGTTGTTAGAAAACAACAGCTCCAATGCAGCTGAGTTTGTAGATGAGTTTAAAGCAAACCTTTATCAAGACGAAGTGTTTGTTTTTACACCAAAAGGAGATTTAAAAACACTTCAAAATGGTGCCACAACATTAGATTTTGCGTTTGATATTCATACAGAAGTTGGACTAAAATGCCTTGGAGCCAAAGTAAATCAAAAATTGGTTCCATTAAACTATGTATTACAAAATGGAGATCAGATAGAGATTTTAACATCTACCAAACAAAAACCTAGTGAAGATTGGCTTCGCTTTGTCGTAACTTCAAAAGCCAGATCTGGAATCAAACATGGGCTAAAAGATGAAACACGACAAATTGCCGAAGAAGGGAAAGAGATCGTTTTACGAAAATTAAAACAGCTAAAAATTGAACATAAAAATAATACGTTTACCGATTTAACGAGGTTCTTCGGATTGGTTCAGGTAACTGATTTTTTATATCGTGTGGGTAAAGGCATTATTGAACCAAAGGAACTTAAAAAGTTTAAAGATGCCGCTATTGAGAAAAAGATTGTATCCAAGTATAAAAATTGGACAGATGCCAAACAGGTAAGTAAATTAATTTCCAAAGAAACGGGTCGTGATGACAGTATTTTATTCATTGGAGAAGACTTAGATTTGGTAGAATATAAATTTGCCACTTGCTGTAACCCGATTCCTGGAGACGATGTGTTTGGATTTGTTACTATTGGGGATGGAATTAAAATTCATCGAACAATTTGCCCAAATTCTGCCGAATTACTATCTAAACACGGACACAGAGTGTTAAAAGCTAAATGGGAGTTTGTTCGAAAAGAATCGTTTGAAGCAGGCCTGGAAATTATTGGAACGGATAGAGTTGGACTTATAAATGACGTAACAAAAATAATTTCTAACGAGCATAAAGTAAATATGAAGTCAATAACAGTTGATACCGATACCGGGATATTTGAAGGGAAAATCTACTTATACATCAAAAACAAAGAACATTTAGCGCAACTTGCAGCAAAACTAGAAAATGTGGAGGGTGTAGTAAAAGTAAGCAGAATAAAAGAGGACTAGTATGCTTCTGAAAATCCATAATATTACCTCATATTTGTAGTTGATTACACATTTTACAAATGGCATTCAATCCACAAATATTTGAAGAAGTAACCAAGATATTTACGGCATATCTCGAAAATAAAGGGTTAAGAAAAACCCCCGAGAGGTTTGCAATCCTTGAAGAAATTTATTCGTTAGATGGACACTTTGATGTAGAGTCGCTCTATGTAAATATGAAGAATAAAAATTATAGAGTGAGTAGAGCTACCGTTTATAATTCACTCGATTTATTAGTGGAGTGTGATTTGGTTAGTAAGCATCAGTTTGGCCGAAACCTGGCACAATACGAAAAATCGTACGGATTTAAGCAGCACGATCACCTAATTTGTACCGAATGCCATAAAGTAGTGGAGTTTTGCGATCCTCGGATTCATAATATTCAAACAATGGTAGGTGAGCTACTTAACTTCAACATTCTCCATCACTCACTTAATCTATATGGTGTTTGTGGTGATTGTCAAGTAAAAATTAAAACCGCACCTCAATCTTAATGCTGAGGTTTGAGTAATTACAAAATCAAATTAGAAATTATTAATTTATTTAAAAGGAATGAAAGTTGATGTGTTGTTGGGCCTGCAATGGGGCGATGAAGGAAAAGGAAAAGTAGTAGATTACTTAGCCACTAAGTATAAGGTTGTGGCTAGGTTTCAAGGAGGGCCCAATGCTGGGCATACCTTGGAGTTTGACGGCATCAAACATGTGCTTCATCAAATTCCTTCTGGTATTTTTCGTTCCGATATTAAAAATGTAGTGGGCAATGGCGTAGTGCTTGACCCTGTTATTTTTAAAAAGGAAATTGAAGAGCTCTCAGAGCTTGGATTGGATGCAACACAAAATCTCTATATTTCCAGAAAAACCCAACTTATTTTACCAACCCATCGACTGTTGGATGCCTATCAGGAGAAATTAAAAGGCAGTAAAAAAATTGGTTCTACTTTAAAAGGCATAGGGCCAACTTATCAAGATAAAATAGGCCGTCAAGGATTGCGTGTTGGAGATATTCAGATGAACGGCTTTGAAGAACGCTACCATGAGTTGCGAGACAAGCACCTTTCAATAATCGAAGATGCCGAAATTACGAGTAAGATTAATGAGTTAGAGCCGCTGTTTTATGAGGCAATAGAATATTTAAAATCTCTTAATTTAGTTGATAGTGAGTATCTCATCAATGAGGAACTGGATAATAAGGCAGGAGTATTGGCAGAAGGAGCCCAAGGTTCCTTATTAGATGTTGATTTCGGCTCATATCCTTTTGTAACAAGTTCTAGTACAATGGTATCAGGAGCTTGTAGTGGTTTGGGAGTTGCTCCTTCAAAAATTGGTGAGGTAATGGGGGTATTTAAAGCCTATTGTACCCGTGTCGGAAGTGGCCCATTTCCAACAGAACTTTTTGATGATACTGGAGAGCAATTACGTAAGCAAGGCCACGAGTTTGGTGCAACAACTGGCCGGCCTCGTAGATGTGGCTGGTTAGATTTGCCTGCTCTCAAATATGCCATTATGATTAATGGTGTATCTCAACTGTTTATGATGAAGGCAGACGTACTAGCAGGGTTCAATTCTATTAAAGTATGTATGGGCTATGAGTTAGAAGATGGCTCTACAACCGACAAGCTTCCATACGATTTGGTCAACCAGTCTGTAAAGCCTATTTATAAGGAGCTTGCAGGTTGGGGCGATGCAATGCCTTCTTCTGCGGACTACGAGGATATTTCTCAACCTCTTAAAGACTATGTTCAATTTATAGAAGATGAAGTTGGCATTCCTATTAAAATCGTGTCTTTAGGTCCAGATAGGTCTGAGACTATAATTAGGTAAAAACCTTCATTAATATCCAAGGTTCGTGTCTTCACGACCCTAATGAAAAAATATCATTCTCTCCAACT
>CAZZML010000310.1:0-4289 GCA_964654735.1 uncultured Roseivirgaceae bacterium
ATTTGCAGTAGTTTGTATTAGTAATAGAAGCTCTATTGCATAATGCGGGTTAAATGTTCTCAAATAAACAACGCCTCGCAATATCATATTGCGAGGCGCTATTATTGTGGAATTAAATTTGGTTCTTTGCGCTATGGCTGCTTAAAAAGTAGATGTTGCCTAGATAAGGAATGTTTTAATTACCTCCTAAAATCAATGGCATTCCGTCTTTGCCACTACCTATAATAATAGTTTTACTGTTTGGTGATTTAGAAAGCTCTAAAGTGGCCTCAATGCCTCTCATTTTTAATAGTTCGGGTGTTAAACTGCTATTAATAATGGCATTGGCTCTGGCTTCACCTTCGGCTGCAATTCGCTTACGATCTGCTTCTTTTAATTCTTTTGAAAGTTTAAACTCATAGGCCAATGACTCTTGCTCTTGTCCTAGTTTTAGCTCAATTGCTCTTTTAATGTTTTCAGGCAATACTACTTCGCGAATTAATAGTGCATTCATTTTAATATTATTGTTATCACTGCTTAAGGTGTTTTCTGCTTCGTTAATAATATTGGTTTCAACTTCCTGTCTTTTGGTAGAGTAAATTTCTTCTGCTGAATACCTGCCCATAACCTGACGAACTGCAGAACGCACTTCGGGAATTACTAAGGTTTGGATATACCCTTTGCCAAAACGTTCGTGTACATAGCCTATCTTATTTGAAAATGGGTTAAAACGTACAGTAACATCAACGGCAATACTCAATCCATTTTTATCGAGTACATTCATTTTCTCTTCGGCCGTTTGCTCTTTTACATTATAAATGTACATTGTGTTCCAAGGAGCCACTACATGAAAGCCTTGTCCAAATACAATGTCTTTGTTTAAACCCCCGCTAAATTTTTTAAAGAGCACTCCTGTTTCACCAGGTCTAATAGTTAAAAAGGTACTATTAGATAGAATGAGTCCAAAAATGAGGACGGCTCCAATGATAAATACATAAGGTAATAGTTTTCTGTTATCCATAATTTGTTAAATTTATGATTTTAGTTCGTTCGTTTTTCTGAGTGCAATATTACTTGCTATAAACTTTAGTCTGTTCGCACACGGTTTTTATTTTATCGAAGTCGGCATAATATCCTAATTTACCTGCAATGGTCCAATCGAGGCAAGCTCCTTCCTTGTTTCCCAAGGTTAATTTAGTATTTCCTCGTTTTGAGTAATATGTGCCATCGGTTGGGTTTAGTTGAATAGCAGTGCTGTAATAAGTTAATGCCTCGTCAAATCTCCCGAGCGTATCAAGCGTATTTCCTTTCAAATAATAACTATCGGCAACATCAGGGTTAAGACCAATGGATAAATCAAAATCATGAAGTGCATTGTCAAACTTTTTAATCATTAATTCCACTTTACCCTTGTGAATGTAATACCCATAAAATGATGGGTTTAGCTTAATAACCTGATTGATAAGTTTCAATGCTTTTTCGTATTCTTTAGCATCATAGGAGGCTAAAAATAATCGGTATAGGTTTTCTTCAGAGGGCATTTCTTTCAATGCTAACTTATAATGATCTAAAGCTCCTTCTACATCACCTGTGGCAGCCTTAGCTTTGGCTACTACTAAATGATCTGAAGCACTTGGTGTTGGCTTTGAGCCTAAATATGCCTGAAACGATTGCAGAGCTTTAGTAGATTGATTAAGTTGCTGATGCGCAAACCCTTTATACATAAAGCATTTAATCATATTCTCGTCTGATATAAGTGCCTTATCAAAATCGGTTATGGCTAATTGATAATTACCGATTTTATAATTGGCTAATCCTCTGTAATAATAGGCAAGGCTAAACTCTGGGTCTTTTTCTAAACTTTGTGTAAAATAGGTAATGGAGGTTTCCTTATCAACCATTATATAATTAAACCCTTTATTAAAAAGGAAAGAGGCTGTTTCTTGCGCCTTTAACTCGGTGGAGCATAAAATTAAGAATACAAGTATGATTTTTGACATCTAAAAAGTATTAACTGTAAAATTAGCTATTTTTTTATCTGCTTTCATAATGAAATGAAAACCGAATACGTGCTTTTTAGGATACTTCTGGGTGTTTTACCTAGTGGCAATTTAGGTGATTTTGCTAATAGAGATTGATATACAGTCTTTTAACTTTGTAAAATAAATAGCAAAACAATGAAACGTATTCTACTAATTTTTGTACTAATTGGATTTTTTTCTGCTACAATGGCTATGGCTAATAGTGGATTGATAGATAGCTCTGTTAAAGAAGGTATTAGGTTAGAGGCTATAAACGAACATGCCTTTTTTATACTTAAAGTTGACAATAATTTTGTTGAGTACGGGGATAAGATAGAGCTTGTATTTGGACTAAACCATAAAATTAAGGTATATAATATATCAGGAAAAGATATTTATACGTTTACCAATCCCAATGAATTGGTTGTGTTAATAGCTCCTGAAGATTTGAGGTACTTTAGAGAAAAGAAGCTCAGAAAAGTTAAAGTTTATACTGGCAACAAATCTCTAGTTATTAAGACCAATATTAAACCAAATCATTTAAAAATTAAATAGTTATGGGAGTTCATATATTTAATAATGAAGCAAAAAAGATGACTGAGGATACCATTAACGATGCCTATGCGATGTATTTGCATAAATTTATAGAAGATTGTGGGGAATCAATTTCAAATAGCTCACCCAAAAACTGTGCTATTATGTCGTACGATGAGTTTAAGGAGTATTGTATCCTGAAGGTGTTGGGGCGTTCTTCAGAGTTTACCGCTAATATAGCTCGTGATTACCAATACTTATTCTTCGATAATTTCACTCCAACTAATCCCTTAGCTTAGCTATTTAAGAGGGTATTAAGGTTAAGTTTTACTAATTTTCCCATACTTGTACAGTGCCTAAAGGCCTGATTTTGATGATGTTCAGCCAGTTCTTTCCCTAACTGAATAATATTTTTCTCTAACGATAAAGGCTGAGAACACATGGCCTCAAACAGATGATTAAGCGTATGTTTAGCGGATATTGACCTATTTAATATTAAAGAGCGTTCTTCTAACTGGTATTGAGTCATACTTTCCGGTGTCATAATTTCCATGCCCATTTCTACAAAAGGCAAGTTTTGTTTAAAAAATTGCGGAAAATATACGGCCTTACGCGCTTCATAGGACTGTTGGTCAAAGTCAATGGCGCGAATTCGGTAATGCGTGTCTTCAAAATCCGGTGTAACATCTACTACAAAATTGCTCGAATGCATATCGCCTAATAAACGCACAAAACAGCGTTCGTTGAACTTGACAAACTCTTTCGAGAGCCTCACTTTATTCAAAAATTCATCGTCAATATGGCGCTTCATAAACTGGTCGCCCGGTACACCTGCAATATGCTCTACCACCAAGGTGTTTTTATGAACGATATAATTGATAGCATTTGGTGATAATAAGTTCTCTAATTCCAGCCCATAAATACGAGAAGCATC
Organism: uncultured Roseivirgaceae bacterium; assembly: GCA_964654735.1. Lineage (GTDB taxonomy): Bacteria > Bacteroidota > Bacteroidia > Cytophagales > Cyclobacteriaceae > JAKISE01. The sequence goes on from CAZZML010000310.1 coordinate 3,469, forward strand.
CGCACGCTTTATGTAGAAATAATCGAAGTTATCATTAATCCGGTTTACAATTCGCACCCTGAAAGGCTTGGTGTTTCCAAAAGGGCAAATGTCTATTCGATCTATAAACAGGTGGTCGATTACATCAACTCTACCCGAAGACTTTAGATTGGAATACACCATTTTAAGTTGCAGGTGAACGCTTTCCATATCCGATGGTGCAAAAAGTACGGTTTCCCAAAGGGTATCTGTACCGTGCGAATCGTAGAGGGCAATAGCACTGGTATAGCGAGTTAGTTCTTCATAGTCTATGGCATCGGCATTCCGTTCATGGTCAGCCAAATAGCTCCTTAATGGCTCGTTAATAGGGTAGAGGAGCTTCTTTTTTGTGATGAGTGCCATGGAAGTCAAAATTACAACGAAATATATTGTGTGTTATCGATGTTTTGAATCAATCATCTATATCATCCTCGTCTTCTCTTACTTCAACCTGAAATTTTTGAGGCAGTGTATCCTTAACCGGAATTGGGAAGAGACAAGAGATGCCAATCATTATTCCTACCAGAACACGTCTGATAATTTTAAAAATCTTCATTATTAATAAACTTTATTAAAACCTGAATTTTTCTTAGTGCCTGTTCAGAAATAAAGTTTACAGAATAAACGAAGTTAGTTTATGTGATAATAAGGCGAAAAACGTGGGTATAGCATCGCTATGACGAGGCTTTTCAACACAATTAGTGCATAAAATAACAAGCTTAAATGTATAGTTAATTTCTGAACAGACACCTAACCTGAATAATTCATGAATAATCTATTACGCATTCCAATTGCCAACCATT
>CAZZML010000311.1:0-4280 GCA_964654735.1 uncultured Roseivirgaceae bacterium
TTTGGTGTGGTCTTTACCAATCATCCTGATTTGAGGAGAATACTATTGGATGACGACTGGAAAGGGTATCCTCTTCGTAAAGATTATGTGGATCCTGTAAATATTATTTCATTATGATAGAGGAGACAGCACTAAAAGAGGATATTAAAACTCAGGAGTACTTTATTAATATGGGGCCTCAGCACCCATCTACACACGGTGTACTAAGGTTGATGTTAGAGCTGGATGGAGAAACTATTAAAAAAGTAATCCCACATATTGGCTATGTCCATCGCTCCATCGAAAAAATGTGCGAAAAAGATACGTATCGCCAAATTGTACACGTTACCGATCGAATGGATTACCTCAGCAACCATATGAACAACGAGGCCGTCTGCCTCTTGGTTGAAAATGCGCTAGAAATTGAAGTGAGTGATCGTGTAAAGGTGATTCGCACCATTATGTCGGAACTTACCCGTTTGTCATCGCACCAATTATGGTGGGGCGTAATGGGAATGGACTTGGGTGCATTAACCAGCTTTTTATACGGTTTTCGAGATCGTGAATTGATCAACGATATTTTTGAGGAAACCTGTGGTGCTCGATTAACAATGAACTATAACACCCCTGGCGGTGTAATGTTTGATATTCATCCTAATTTTCAAAAACGAGTTAAAGACTTTATAGCTCATTTTAAAACGAAATTGCCAGAATACGATGACCTGCTTTCTGATAATGTAATTTTTAGAAACAGAACAGAAGGCATTGGGGTTTTATCTAAAGAAGATGCTATTTCTTATGGAATTACTGGGCCAACAGGTAGAGCTTCGGGCTTTTCAAACGATATTCGAAAGCACAAGCCTTACAGTGCCTACGACCGAGTTGATTTTAAAGAAATTTTAATGGAAACGGGCGATACCTACCATAGGTATAAAGCTCGAATGTTAGAAATGTGGGAATCAATGTCGATTATTGAGCAATTGATAGATAATATACCTGAAGGAGAAATTCAATCTCCGGCTGTAAAGGCGGTAATTAAATTGCCAAAGGGAGAGTTCTACCAAAGTGTTGAAACTGCCCGTGGTGAGCTTGGCGTATATGTGGTAAGTGATGGGACTAAAAGTCCTTATCGTATCAAGTTTAGATCACCGGGTTTCTCTAATTTATTTGTACTAGATCATTTGGCAAGAGGCTATAAAATAGCCGATTTGGTGGCAATGATGTCCACCATTGATTTGGTTGTACCCGATATTGATCGTTAATGTCAGAATTTATAAACTATGTATAATTTTTCATCTCTCACAAACAGCATTCACGAGTCCCTCTCGGCAAGCCTGTCACCGGTAATGGTTACAGTGGTGGAGTGGAGCATTGTTGGAATCATATTAATTACGTTTGTGGCACTTTCGGTTATGGGTATGGTGTACATTGAGCGTAAAGTAGCCGCTTTTTTTCAACAACGCATAGGCCCAAACCGAGTAGGCAAATGGGGTTTATTACAAACACTGGCCGATTTTCTTAAGCTTTTAATGAAAGAGCATATTATGGCTCGTTCTGCAGATAAATTTCTATTTAATCTGGCTCCTTTCATACTAGTTATTGCAGCTTTTTTGGCCATTGGTGCCATTCCATTTGCATTAGGCCTGCATGTTATGGATATCAACATTGGCGTATTTTATATTTCGGCCGTTTCTTCCATTGGTGTGTTGGGTATTTTAATTGGTGGTTGGGCTGGTAATAATAAATACTCGCTTATCGGTGCACTACGAAGTGGCGCCCAAATAATTAGCTACGAAATTTCAGCAATACTCTCTTTATTGGTTATTGTAGTACTTGCAGGTGATTTGCAACTAAGTGCCATCATCGAAAGCCAACGAGATGGCTGGTGGATTTTTAAAGGACATATTCCTGTGTTAATTGCCTTTGTAATTTTTCTAATTGCAGGCACAGCAGAAACGAACCGTGGCCCTTTTGACATGGCTGAGGCTGAATCGGAATTAACGGCAGGTTTTCATACCGAATATTCAGGCATTAAATTCGCAATGTTCTTTTTAGCAGAATATGTAAACTTATTTATTATAGCTGCTGTGGGAGCCACCGTGTTTCTGGGTGGTTGGATGCCCTTTCACATTGGCAATTGGGAAGCGTTTAATTCCATAATGGATTACATACCATCGTTAATCTGGTTCTTCGGTAAAACCGGGTTCATCATTGGCCTCATTATGTGGTTTAAATGGACGTTCCCTCGTTTACGAATCGACCAATTACTGGTGCTGGAATGGAAATATTTATTACCTATAAACTTAGTTAACCTACTGGTTGTGGCATTTATAACTATGATGGGTTGGTATTTTTAGTAACATGTTGTTTCAAAAGTTAAATGAAATGAAATTGAAAAGTATTAAGATAAAGTTCTTCATAAGTCCACAGTCGACAGTCGACAGTCAAACTGTGGACTATCGACTGAATGTTGTGGGCAACCAAACTGAGGGTCATCTCATATGAGTGCTATTACTACTTACTTTAGAGACATTTATCTAGGAATTAAAACCCTTTTAACAGGGATGAGGGTTACTGGGTATTATTTTACACACGCTCGTAAAGAGATTATTACGCAGCAATATCCTGAGAACCGAGAAACACTTAAAATGTTTGATCGGTTTAGAGGAATTGTTACAATGCCGCACGATGAAAATAACGAACATTCGTGTACAGGCTGCTCTGCTTGCGAACTAGCTTGCCCCAATGGCTCTATCGAAATTATGTGGGAGCGAGTAGTTGATCCTGATACAGGGAAGAAAAAGAAAATTATAGACAAACATGTGTACCATCACTCTATGTGTACGCTATGTAATCTATGTATTATAGCCTGCCCAACAGATGCCATTAAAATGGGGCAATCATTTGAGCACGCTACATTCGATCGTAAAAATTTAACTATGGTTTTAAATAAACCCGGATCAAAAATCCGTAAAGGTGTAGAAGAATAATGGAAAAGATTATTTTTTACATCCTCGCCCTCGCTATTATAGTATTCTCGGTAATGACGGTTACCAGTAGAAATATTTTAAGAGCGGCCATCTATTTGTTATTTGTTTTAATGGCAACAGCTGGCCTTTACTTTATGCTAAATTATAACTTTTTGGCCGCAGTACAACTTACTGTTTATTCAGGTGGAGTGGTGGTACTCATCGTTTTTGCGGTACTACTCACCGCTCGAATGGATCATAAACTAGAAGCCGTTGGCTCTCTAAAATCCATTGCCTCCATTTTATTATTATTGAGTGGGTTAGGTGTAGTGCTTTGGGCTATTATGGGCTACTCATTTGTGCCCAACGGAATGGCCGAAGGAGCGCATGATGTTAAAGCCGTTGGAATGAGCTTACTGAGCTATGGGAATTATGGCTATGTACTTCCGTTCGAAGTAATAAGTGTTTTACTATTGGCCTCTATGGTTGGAGCCATTATGATTGCTAAACGATATACAAAATGATTGAAGGAGTAGGAGTAACCGATTTTTTGGTGGTATCAACCATTATGTTTTTCATAGGCATTTATGGGTTTGTGGTGCGTAAAAACCTAATCACAATTTTAATGTCAGTTGAGTTAATTCTCAACTCTGTCAATATCAATTTTGTGGCATTTAATAAATACCTCTACCCAGATTTATTGCAGGGGTATATGATTAGCCTTTTTGTCATTGGCATTGCAGCTGCCGAAGCCGCTGTGGCAATAGCCATTATTTTAAATGTATATCGAAACCTACAAGGTATTGATATAGAGCATATTAACACGATGAAACACTAACGCTATGCAGATCGATTTTTCATATACAATTTGGATTCCTGCTGCACTATTAGCATCGTTTTTAGTGGTAGGGCTTTTTGGTAATAAGCTAAAACCTATGCTTTCTGGTGCCATTGCAACTTTGGCAATTTTGCTGGGCATGGTGTTGTCTTATACCGCAGCATTTCAGTACTTTTTAGGCAAGGGGTTGGTTGATGGAACCTATCAAACATTCATTCCATATAATTGGGAGTGGCTCAGTTTTTACGATACGCTTGTTATAAAGTTGGGCGTTATGATCGACCCTATTTCCATTATGATGTTGGTGGTGGTTACCACTATTTCGTCAATGGTGCATATTTATAGCTTTGGCTATATGAAAGGGGAGCAAGGGTTTGAACGATTTTACGCTTACCTATCTTTATTTAGCTTTTCAATGATTGGCTTGGTGATAGCCACTAACATCTTTCAGATGTATATTTTCTGGGAGCTTGTGGGTGTATCATCATTCTTAC
>CAZZML010000312.1:0-4268 GCA_964654735.1 uncultured Roseivirgaceae bacterium
CTAACATCATCTTATGGCTTTCATCACAAAGTTCCTTGCGGATTTAAGGTAGTATTAATAAGGCAAGAAAATCTCTCCTCCACTTACATCAATACTTGCTCCGGTTACAGATTTTAGGCAGTTTGGCTCTTCTCGTTCTCGGAGTACTCCCATCAATCCAAACACAATGGCTTCTTTAAATTCGATGGTCTTTGCATCTGGAATAATGATATTGAATTCTTTAGGGCTTAATGATTTTATCCGATTAATTAAGTGACTATTAAATGCACCTCCACCCGTAATAAGTACATTTCCTGTACTATTTACCTCATTTTTTAACACATTACAAATTTGAATGGCTTCGTGCTCAACCGAAGTAGCCATTTTATCTTCTACCGAAAGGTTACTGTTTTCAATAATTGGCAATACATCTGATAAAAACCACTCATAGCCCAATGATTTTGGGTAGGGTAAGGCAAAATACGACAAACTGTTTAGTTGATTTAGAAGTTCACTATCTACCGCGCCACTTGCCGCAATCTCTCCAGACTCGTCATAAGTAAGCCCCTTTTTATTTGCCAAATGATTTAAAAGCATATTGGCCATGCCAATATCAAATGCCACACGTTTTCCACCAGCATTAAAAGATATATTGGCAATTCCGCCCAAATTTAAGCAAGCTACATAGTCTCCAAAAAGTAATTGATCTCCAATAGGAACCAATGGAGCTCCTTGCCCGCCAAAGGCAACGTCTTTTTTACGAAAATTGCTAATAACCTTTGTTTCTGCCGCAATAGCCAATGCTTGCCCTGAACCAATTTGGAGTGTGAAGCCTTTTTTGGGTTGATGAAAAACCGTATGCCCGTGGCTTGCAATAAAATCAACTTCTAATGACTGCTCATTGATAAATGCCTTCACCTGATTACCTAAATAAGTGCCGTATTCAACATTAAATTGTAAAAGTTCTTCAGCAGAAAAACTTACTGCATTCTTTAACTTGCTTTCCAGTTCAGTTGAATAGGAAACACTTTTACTCTGAACCAATTCAAAACCCCATTGATTGTTCCGTTGAAAAAAATGGCAATAGGCTAAATCAAGTCCATCTAGTGAGGTGCCCGACATTACCCCAATTACTTTATAGGTAGCTAATTTCATAGCAGTAAAAATACTAGGAAATAGAACCACAAAAAAATCGACTTTTCGTTTGAAAAGTCGATTTCAACTATTTCTTATGGATACTTCTATTTTACTTTAACCACGCATTATACATCCAAAGTGTTTTTTCCTGCTCTTCTACAAAAGTAGCCAGCATATCGCCTGTGGCAGAATCTCCACTTTCTTCTGCTTCAGTTCTGAGTTCTTTTTGTTGGTTTACCAGATTTGATAAGTTAGAAACAATGGTTTTAACTGCCTGTTCTCCATCGTGAACTCCTTTGGCTGGAGCAATAGATGCAGTATCTAAATAATCTTGAAAGGTATGAATTGGTGTGTGGCCAATGGTTAAAATTCGCTCTGCCACTTCATCTATTTTAATGGCTGAATCATTATACAACTCTTCAAATTTTACATGTAATTCAAAAAAATATTTTCCTTGAATATTCCAATGAAACCCACGCAGGTTTTGGTAGTATAATTGATAATTAGCTAATAAATTATTTAATCCGTTTGCAATATGTTGGTTTTCCATTTCTCTTTTTTTTAATATGTAACAAAGTTACGAAGTATATTAAAATCAATCAAATTGATATTATATATAAAAGATAGATATAATCAATTAGCCTAATTTGCGCAATAACCCGAACCCAATTAATCCTAATTTTTACAGAACCTCAGTAAAGTGTGAGGTTTCCCTTTGAATTCGATTGAAAATCGCCATTTATTGCGTTGATTTTGATCGGATTAATCCATTAGTTCTTCTCAAAACCGCCTTATAACTGGAGTTTTCAATGAACTATGATGTGTCGTATTAATCGGGTTCGGGTTATTAGTAATAAAATGACTTTACACATCTTACTTTTATGCATAAATAAGAAAGACCCTCTTGATTTATAAGATCAAAATTTCGGCTTTCATTTTTGTTTTGCCCATAAATTGTTTCTACCTTGATGCCCATTATAAACTATTATTATGCAATGTCGTTTAGTTAAGCCACGAACGTCATTGCGAGGAACGAAGCAATCTCTAAATTGAAGACTACAAGGGTTAAGTTGAACAGACTGCCGCACTTCGTTCGCAGTGACGAAAAGCTTAACTAAACGACATTGTATTATTATGAGTAACTTGAGAAAAATTATTTGGATTGCATTGGCCATTTTTATGTTCATTCAAGTGGGCAGTTCGTACCTCACCCATAAAAACCAAGATAACTTTAGTTTTTTAATGGAGATGAAAAATTACATTCCATATATGCTGTATTTTTCGTTGGTGGGTCTTTTGTTGTTTTTACTAAGTTTTATGGTGTATCAGTTGGATGGAATGAAAGCAAAAAAACAAATTGCTCAATTAGAGCAAGATAAAAATGACCTCAAGGCTAAACTTTTTGATATGCAAGAGGCAAGAACACCTGAAAAATTGCCAACCCCAAAAATTAAATCCCAAATAGAACCTACGATAGGTGAAGGTTCTGCGAAAGAAATTTCCAGCCCTGACACTGATTCTGAATAATGCTTGCCAAAACTTTTGGTAGTGCTGTGTATGGCGTAGAAGCTGCGCAAATTGATATTGAAGTAAATGTGCTTCAGGGCACAGGTGTTTGGATGAGCGGTTTGCCCGATAATGCCGTAAAAGAAAGCTCCCACAGAATAGAGTCGGCCATTAAACATTATGACTACTTTTTTCCGCGACAAAAAGTAATTGTTAATATGGCACCCGCTGATATTAAAAAAGAAGGCTCTGCTTACGATTTACCTATTGGGCTAGGAATCTTAAAAGCTTCAAGTCAAATTGTTGCACACAATATGGAAAACTATTTGATTATGGGAGAACTGGCTTTGGATGGAGTGCTTCGGCCAATCAAAGGAGTGTTGCCCATCGCTATTGATGCTCGAAAAAATGGATTCAAAGGAATTGTGCTTCCCAAAGAAAATACTACCGAAGCCGCTATTGTAAATGAGCTTGATGTGATTGGTGTAGCCAACATAAAAGAAGCCATTGATTTTTTTGAGGGTCATTTGGAAATAGCTCCGTTACAAATAGATACCCGAGATATGTTTATGTCGGAACTCAATAATTACGAATCTGATTTTGCAGATGTACAAGGGCAAGAAAACATAAAGCGAGCCTTAGAAATAGCAGCGGCCGGAGGCCATAATGTTATTCTTATAGGCCCACCTGGGGCAGGAAAAACAATGTTGGCAAAAAGGCTTTCTTCCATTTTGCCTCCTCTCTCTTTGCACGAAGCATTGGAAACCACAAAAATTCATTCGGTGGCGGGTCGGCTAGGAGATAATGCTGCGTTAATGACAACAAGGCCATACCGTAGTCCTCACCACACCATTTCAGATGTAGCCTTGGTTGGAGGCGGAGGCTTTCCTTCGCCTGGTGAAATTTCTTTGGCGCATAATGGAGTCCTTTTTTTAGATGAGCTTCCAGAATTTAAACGTGCGGTGCTGGAGGTTATGCGCCAACCTATGGAAGACCGCAAAGTAACTATTTCTCGCGCTAAAGTTTCGTTGGACTTTCCTGCCAACTTTATGTTGTTAGCAAGTATGAATCCTTGTCCATGCGGTTATTATAATCACCCCGAAAAAGAATGTGTATGCGGCCCTGGCATAGTTCAAAAATATTTAAATAAAGTAAGCGGCCCTCTGCTCGACCGAATAGATATACATGTGGAAGTTACCCCTATTTCGTTTGACCAAATGACAGGTAATGTAAAAACAGAAACGAGTGATAAAATTCGTGAGCGAGTGATAAAAGCAAGAGCCATTCAAACTGTTCGTTTTAAAGATTTTGAAGATGTGCACTCCAATGCATTAATGCATTCGCAGCAAGTAAAAAAAGTATGTGAAATAAATGCAGCAGGAAGAGTTTTACTAAAAACGGCTATGGAAAAACTTGGCCTTTCAGCTAGAGCATACGACCGCATTTTAAAAGTGTCCCGAACCATTGCGGATTTGGCCGATTCTGAAGAAATTAAAGTAGAGCACCTAGCAGAAGCCATTCAGTACCGTAGTTTGGATAGAGAAGGCTGGGCAAATGGATAAATATTACATAGGGGAACCTCTATTAATTCGTGTCTCTTAGAAAACGGGTCTTTTTTATAAGGGTCGGCTAAATTTTGTGTCAAT
>CAZZML010000313.1:0-4256 GCA_964654735.1 uncultured Roseivirgaceae bacterium
CACTTTAAAACAGGCTATATTTATATTTTTAGCTGTTTTAATTAGAACTTAGCCGAACGCTTTAATTAAAAGACGGCAAACTTTATGATGAAGTAAGGTATGCTTGTGTAAGATAAACTTCAGTTTCATTACTTTTACATAATTATGGAAACACAACGACAACACAAGTACTCGAAGCAAATTTTAAAAGATTTGGCACAGATTTTTCAGCGCAATATTCAAGATAATTTTAGAGGGGCTTTTGTTACCTTAAAGGCGGTTAAAATTAGTCCTGATTTAGCCATTGCCACTGTATATGTTAGTGTGCTTCCAATGGCTAAAGGAGAAGAGGTTATGGACATTATCAATCAGCATGGCAAACGAATTAGAGGGTTATTGGGTAATGCAATAGGTAAACAGGCAAGAATTGTTCCTCATCTTCGATTTTTTCTTGATAATACCGAAGAAGAAGCAACTAAAATGGATTCAATCATTGAAAAGCTAGATATTCCTAAAGAAGATCAGTCGAAAGGTTGAAGTTTGCGTTTACCATAGCGCGAAAATATTTTTGGTCGAAGAATAAAAAGAACTTTATTAACATAATTTCAGTCATTTCAATGTTTGTGGTTGGGTTTTCGACCATGGCTCTTATAATTGTTTTATCTGTTTTTAATGGGCTCGAAGATTTACTTAGAGATTTATATGGGTCATTCGACCCTGAAATAAAAATAGAGTCGGTCAAAGGAAAATCATTTGAACTAGAGGCTGATTTCATTCAAAAAATTAATGGTATCCCAGGCGTTGACCAAGTAGTATTTGTGGTGGAAGACCAGGCCTATGTAAAGTATAATAAGTCGGAAATGGTGGCGGTTATAAAAGGGGTAAGTGCAAATTACCCTCGAGTAAACCGGCTCGAAAGTAAAATTGTAGAAGGCAAACTCAACTTTTGGAATGGCAACATACCTATGGCTGTTGTGGGGCAGGGTATTCAATACAGTTTAGGGGTTTCTACGGCCGATGAATACAGCACGTTGCAAGTGTACTACCCTAAAAACTTGCGTAGCAAAAGCTTAAATATGAGCAATGCTATGACTAAAATGAATTTGCAAGTGGCAGGGGTTTTCGCCATAGAAAGGCAATTTGATGAAAAATACATTATTGTTCCTATTACGTTTGCTTCAGAGCTTTTTAGATATCAAAATAGGGTAACGGCACTGGAAGTGAGCGTTGCAGAAGGGAGTGAAACATTAAACGTGCAAGCTAATTTAAAAGATTTTTTAGGGGCAGACTTTAAAGTACAAAATGCAGATGAGCAACACGACATAATACTAAGAACGGTTAAAATTGAAAAACTTTTTGTATTTGTCACTTTCATTTTTATCATAGGAGTAAGCGCGATAAATATCTTTTTTGCTCTTTCTATGTTAGCCATTGATAAAAAGAAAGACATAGGCATGCTCTTTTCAATGGGTGCAACAGCTCGTCAAGTACGATCGATATTCTTAGCAGAAGGAGCTATTATTTCGCTATCAGGAGCTGTGGTTGGGTTACTCTTAGGGCTAATTATTATTATTTTACAGCAAGAAGTTGGTCTAGTACGAATGGGATTGCAAACTTCGGTTATTGATTATTACCCTGTTAAATTACAAATTCAAGATTTTGTGTTTACCGCTGGCAGCATAATTTTAATTACTTTTTTGGTTTCTATTCGTCCTGCCATTATGGCCTCCAAGTTTTCCCAAGTAATTTAATCATAAATTTGCTTTAAAGCTTGCTGTTATTTCTTTCGCATAACTGATAAATAATTCTCGTGTGTTTATCGATTTTCTTACTTTAAAAGATTTACTTCCTTGCCAGAGAAGCTTTTCCTCTTTACTCCAAAACTCTATTAATAAAACACCTTCTTTATAGTTAGTAGTAGTTACATTATAGTTGTAATTATAAGGATAATATGCTCGGTTAGAGTATGAGTCATAATGCTGGTTATCAACATTAGAAGTACTTGATGTTCCTAATGTTATACTATAACTTACATAAACATCTGAGTTGTTCTGTTCTTTAAACCCCTTACTTATCAAAACGTTCGAAATAGATAGCTCAATTAAGCTATCTAAAGATTTCTGTTGAGGTCTTAGTTTTTCTGTGTCTCGATCATAAAATGAAAATGTTTCAAATTGAATGGCACTTTCACCAACAACATAAAAACTTACAACATTTGTAGAACAAGCACTGAAAACAAAAGCGAAAATAATATAAATAAACCCTTTCATAATTCATCAAATGTAAAGTCTTTACCTTTTCCATAGGCAATCAAATCACTTAAAAGCTGTTCTTCAAGCGTGTCAATCATTTTAATTTTAAAGTCATTATTGTCAAAGATTTCCATCACCTCAAACTTCCACTGCTCACCATAATTTGTAAGCGAGTAGCATTTTCCAGTTCTCATAATATCAAATGATGCGTTCATTATTGATTGATTTTGCTACTTCAAAACTAAAGGTTCCCTATAAAAAAACTACATTTGTATATTAATTTAAACAAGCATTATGTCATTAAGTATATCCGGCTCCATTTTAGAAATATCAGAGGTTCAACAGATTAAAGAAACTTTTAAGAAAAGAGAATTTGTACTTGAGCTCACAGAAAACCCACAATATCCTGAATTTATTAAGTTTGAGTTGATTCAAGATAAGTGTGCTTTATTGGATGCATATAAATTGAGCGATAAGGTTACCGTTCATTTTAACCTCAAAGGAAGAAAATGGACTGATAGAGAAGGGAAAGTGGTTTATTTTAACTCATTGCAAGCATGGAGAATAGAACTTGAAGGAAGTGCTAAAACTCCTTCGAATACACCATCATCTGCACCGGAAACAGCTCCTTTAGACGAGCTTTCAGAACCTGCCTGGTCAAGCGATGACAAAGAGGATAATCTGCCTTTTTAATACTCCCTTTTAGTTGGACTACGTGTTTTAAGTGTTTTTACCTATTTATGGTTAGTTACCTTATCATTACCTTTAACCTTAGATTTTAAAAAAACCAAGTTAAAAAACTAACAAAAACCAATGGTCGCATCCCTTTATATTGTAGAAGACGATGAAATATATGCACAGTTTTTAAAGGCAAACTTTAAAAACGAGTATAATGTATATGCTTTTATTACAGCCGAGGATTGCTTAGAGGCAATCAAAGGTCACACACCAGAAGTAATGATATTAGATTATAATTTACCGGGAATGAGCGGTATAGAATTATACGAACAACTTAAGCCTTCTTATTCAAACACAAAATTTATTATGTTAAGCTCGATAGATGATGGAGCGCAAGTGCTTGAATTTATAAAAAAGGGAGTTAATGATTATGTTGTTAAAGACGATAATGTTATTACTTCTTTACAAAGCGTTATTAAGGGCGAAGATAAGTTTACCCTCAGCTAGTTCCTTTTAAAGGTATCTTTAGCTCAAAATTTACGAGTGCCTCCTTCTGACTAAACTTAATTTTTCCTAATAGTGCTTGGGCATATTTTTGAGCAATAAATAATCCATTGCCTAAGGCACTTTCGCCATGGGTTGGTCTGGTTGAAAGCGGGGTTCCCTGTTTAAACAAACTTTCAACCTCTTCTTGTGGTATTGGGCCACTTTCTGAAACTATATTAAGTGTAAGCAAATCATTTGTGTCTGATAGTTTAACATTTATTTTACTTCCTTTGGGAGAAAATTTCACCGCATTTGAAACTAAATTATCAAAAACCCTTTCGATAATTCTTTTATCTGACCGAATGGTCACTTTATGAATTTTTTCTAATATTGAGATACTTTTTGCTTCTATTTGCTTCGTGTAATTTTTAAAAATATCAAGTAGAATCGAATCCATTTGGAGCGTTTCTAAGTTTAACTCGATACTATTATTTTCAATAGCTCTTAGATCCATTAAATTGCGCACCACCATAAGCCCTTCTTTAATGACCCACTCCATTCGGCCTAAATAATCAAGCTGTTCTTCGTTAAGGTCTTCAGAAACCAACTGCAACAAATTGCTCAGAGCAAATAGTTTATTAAATGGAGATTTAACATCATGAGAAACTAATTTAAGCAATTGTTTTTTTTCTTGTTCTAATTCAAGAACTCTCTCTTCAAGCTTTTTTATAATATCTTCGTTCATCATACTAATTGGAATCTATAATATTAATTTTTGGTCAAGGCTCAAAATTTATGATGGTTTAATTAGCCTGATTAATTCATGAATATTTGTTATGAGCATTTTAAGTGTCTGCCAGT
>CAZZML010000314.1:0-4249 GCA_964654735.1 uncultured Roseivirgaceae bacterium
TGGCAGACACTTAAAATGCTCATAACAAATATTCATGAATTAATCAGGCTAAACTATAAACCAAACAGCTACTTTTCTCAAAATTTCTTTTTTCTACAAACTTAAACCCGCTTTATGCAATAAGGTTCGTAATGAGGTAACTTCTCAATAGTTGCAGGTAAACTTAAAAAGAGAAAAGTCCCTTTCTGGCTTTTAAAAGTGCATTCTAAAAGTAAAATCCAAAAACTACCTGCGGATATTGAGAAGTTACGTAATGAGAATGCAAACTGCAATAAATCAGGAGTTTATATTCGCAAAGCATAGCACCGTTACTACTCAGCTAACTAGTGTCTCTAAGAAAACTCCAATAAGGTGTTCCTGTGTTTTTTGTTCCCGAAAATTATCGGGATTACTCTCAGTCTCTTAGCACTTCTCATCTCCACCAAATCGATCAACCTAGGTAAAAGTCATATTGCAACGAAATGAAAATACCTTAACCGACTTGCTAAGTGGTTAAGATACCTGCGGTATGACTTTCTAATAGAAAGAGAAATTAGGTTCTATATTTAACTTCTACAGCATGTAGCTCTAATAAGGGCTTTAAAAACTCTTCTAAATCATACACACATAATTGGCTTGCCGCATCGCATAAGGCTTTGGCCGGTTCGGGGTGTGTTTCTATAAACATTCCATCTATCCCTGCAGCTACTCCAGCACGAGCCAGCCCCGGTAAAAACTCTCTATTTCCACCAGATGGGTCGGCACTTGGTATGCCATACCTGCGCACAGAGTGCGTTACATCAAATACAGTGGGGTAACCCAACGCACGCATATGGTAAAATGCACGAGGGTCAACTACCAAATCGTTATAGCCAAATGCATAGCCACGTTCTGTTAATATGATTTGCGAATTACCTTCTGATTCTACTTTAGCTGCTGGCAACTTCATATTGTCAGGTGCTAAAAACTGCGCATGCTTTAGGTTGATTACTTTACCTGTTTTAGCGGCTTCAGTTACCAAGCCTGTTTGCATTACTAAGTATGCCGGTATTTGAATTACATCCAGCACTTCAGCTGCAGCTTTCATTTGATCTGGATAATGCACATCTGATAAGATTGGAAACCCAAACTCATTTTTGATACGTTGGAGTAATTTTAATCCCTCTTCCAACCCAGGGCCCTGGTAGTTTTCAACCGTGCTACGGTTATCTTTTGTAAACGAAGATTTGTAGATGATAGGAACATTCAATCTTTCACCTACTTCTTTCAGCATTTCTGCCGTTTTCATCATGGTCATTTCATCCTCAATAACACAAGGGCCTGAGATTAAGAATAACTCATCTCCACCACATTCGATATCACCAACTTTTACTAATTTTTTCATATTTTTTTTTAACAGCTATCAGTCAACAGACCACAGATAATTTTGACACGGAACAAACTGTGGACTGATGACTCATTTACATTCTTTTAAACCAATTTTTAATTCTATTTCTATCAAGTACCTCTTGCCAATTATCGCCAAAGGCGTGTCGCCACATATGCTCCAATTTAATCGAAATCTCTACCATTTCATCAATAGTTTTCTCACTCCAATTAGCTGATTGATTGGCTGGAATTTCGATGTTATGCTTCGCAACTATTGTTTTAAACTCTTGTACATATTCGCCATATACATCCTCCAATACATTAAACGCAATACAATTAGCAATGCCGTGGTGGATATGCAATATTTTAGACAACCCATACGAAAGTGCGTGGCAAACCCCCACTTCTGAATAGGTGAGGCTAAGCCCACCCATATACGAAGCCACCATCATTGTTTCGTCCGATTCGGGGTCGCTTCTGTCAAGTTCCAAAAATACCTTGCGGCACATTTCCAACGATTTATCTCCAAAGGCCTCGCTAAACGTATTTTTATATTGCCCGGTTTTAGATTCTACACAGTGGATATAATTATCCATACCGGTATAAAACCATTGGTTATCGGGCACTGTGGCTATCAAATCAGGGTCGAGTACAATTTGGTTAAGCACAGTCCAATCGCATTTTAACCCAAGCTTTTTCTCTGGGCCGGTAAGTACGGCTGTCATAGAAACTTCAGCACCTGTGCCCGAAACGGTGGGTACGCCACAAGCAAAAATGCCTGGCTTTTTGATAAGGTTTAGCCCTTGGTATAAGGTGGAAGAACCTTCGTTTGTAAACATTAAGGATATGGCTTTTGCCACATCAAGCACGCTACCGCCACCAATACCTACCACACCAGAGGGCATCCCTTTTTCTTCGAGGTATTTATCACGCAACGAATCAATTAATTCAGTGGTGGGTTCTTCAGCAACACTTATGTATTCCAACGCATCACCCTCTTGTAAAGGAATACGAGCTTTAAATGCTTCATTTCCTTTAAAATACTCATCTACAAAAAAGATCAGGTAGTTAGCTCCATCATTACGATGTGGCATCAGGATTTCGTCTAATTTATCAAAACTGCCCCTGCCATAGGCTGCCTTTTCTACACTTTTAAAATTTCTAAACATATACTTCGGCAAAGCCGTAATTAACATCAATTTGCAATCTTCAATCAACTGCATTATTTACTTTTATTTTTTTATTCCGAGGTACGAGGAATCTTCTACATTAAAGATTCCTACAAACTTATAAGATTCCTCGTACCTCGGAAAAGAAAAGAATCTTTTACACTTTGTGTATTCAATCTAGTAATTCAAGGTTTTATTGCCTTTTTGCTATTCTATACATAGCAAACACTCTCTTTTAAGAAGCCAACACTTCTTCTGTTATTCTTTTTAAATCAGCTCCAAGTTTTTCTAATTCCTCTTGTGTCCATGTAGCACGGATGCCAAACGAAATCAGGCGGCCTACCACTTCTTGCGATTTAGGCAATGCCAGGTTTGCATAATCTTGAGGGGCTCCTAAGCTATGAATAGCCAAAGGCGCAGCCGAACGAAGTTCTTTTAAATGATCCCATTGGTTAATGAAGTGGTACATATTTGTAAACCAATAATTGGCTCCGCCAATCCCTTCTTCCGCCAATCTTGCAACCACTTTTTGCGCTAACTCAGCAGTTGGCATAAAAAAATTAAGGAATGTTGCCGAATCACCAGCTTCGTCATCCATTTTTCTAAAAGTAACCCCTTCCACAGAGCGTAATTGATCTTTTAACTGTTTTTTATTTCTTTTATTTAAGCCGATAATTTTACCCAACCTGCGTGCCTGAGCCAAACCAACGGCTGCGTGTAGCTCACTTATTCTAAAATTAAAACCTAAGAATGGATGCTGCTCCATGCCACGGTTATCGCCAATATGGCTGTGCCCATGGTCTGAAAATGTATCTGCTTTGGTGTAAGTTTCTTTATCGTTGGTAATAAATAACCCGCCTTCACTGGCTGTTGTTATTTTAAAAAAATCGAACGAAAATGCCCCGGCTGCACCAAATAGCCCAACGGATTTGCCTTTGTAAAAAGCACCTAAGGCCTGCCCTGCATCTTCTACCAATTTAATTCCTTTATTTTTACATAATTCGGTAATACCATCCATATCGGCAGCGGCTCCGCACATATGTACCAGTAAAACGGCCTTGGTTTCATCTGTAATTACATCGGCTATACCTTGAGCACTTAAACAGAGTGTTTCATCTATTTCGGCAAAAACAGGTAGTGCACCTGCATATAGTACTGCTTCTATGGTAGCTAAAAAGGTAAATGGAGGCACAATAACTTCATCGCCATGGCCAATGCCTGAAGCTGCCAATGCACAAGCAACGGCTGCTGACCCACTGGATACTGCGTGGGCATAGTTGGCTCCGGTAAATTTAGCTACTTCTGCTTCCAGCTCTTTGGCTTTCCAATGTCCCTGGCGTAGCTCATCGTGGTTATAACGAAAAAGGCAGGTGGTGTTTAATACATCGTTTACTTCTTTTCGTTCTTCTTCTCCAAAAAATTCGGTTCCTGGCATGTTTTTAGATATTAGATTATTAGTGTTAGACTACTAGGTTTAACCTGATTAATCCTCCTTTGCACTATGTGCTTCGGTGAATGAATAATGTGCAAAGATAAGTGATAATTGGAAAGGAAAGGAACAGATTTACAAACCATATCTTTTTCGGTATTACCTGTCAAATAATTAATTGTTTTGACAATAAGGGTTTAAAGTGTCAAAGCCTGATGTAGTTTTAGTGTTCTTTTATTAAAACCCTTACACTTTAACCCGCATTATTCATGGAGATTCTATTCCAAGCTCTAATTGCTTCAAA
>CAZZML010000315.1:0-4242 GCA_964654735.1 uncultured Roseivirgaceae bacterium
GAATTAATCAGGCTAAACCTTATGGACACCTCTATTAATTGATTATGTCCTCTGCTTTCTTGACAGGCAACCAGCCTGCCTGCGAAACCACGCCTTGGTGCTAAATCAGATACTAAAGCCAGAGGACGCAAGCAATTAATAGAGGTGTCCTTATGAAAAAACTTATAGTTCAAAGGTCGGTGGTGGTATAGTTTATCAGAGAAATGCCTATATTTCTAAATTAGGCAATTTGCCTAGTCAGCCTTTAGCCAAGTTTGTGTTCTAAAAAAGAAGGCTACATAGCCTCTTACTTGAAGTTTGCCATCTTCTACCCAAAGCTTGCAGTCGTAAATTTTCCCGTTTTTAGGATCTAGAATTTCTCCATCTTCCCATTCATCGTCATCTTTAACCATATCTGTTATTATGGTCATCCCAAGCACTTTTTTATCTTTTCTATAGTCTGTACACAAATCACAAATAGGGTCTTGGTCTTCATTCGGTTCCCTAAAAAGCTTAATAATTTTACCGAATGCTTTTCCATCTTTCAAATAAATTTCTACAATCGACTTCTCTTTACCAGTTTCATCATCAATGGTTTTCCATTTACCTACAATGGATTGGGCATAAGTGTTGGAAACAAATAAGACTGAAATTAGGAATAATGCAATTTTTAAAATCTTCATAGTTTATTTTTTAAGTATAAAAAAAGGCTCCAATTGGAGCCTTTAAAGTTAACACATATTTTTCAACTAGTTGCTTTTAGCAACCTCATTAAGGTTATTGTCAACTATAATTTCTGTAGCTGGTTTAGCATTATCACTATGCATATCATGTGATTTTACGGAGATATGAGGTGCAATGATTAATGCTACAATTGAAGTAAGCTTAATTAGGATGTTCATCGATGGGCCAGAAGTGTCTTTAAAAGGGTCTCCTACTGTGTCTCCTGTAACTGAAGCAGCATGAGGATCAGATCCTTTATACTCCATTTTACCATCTACCATAACACCTGTTTCAAACGATTTTTTAGCGTTGTCCCAGGCACCACCAGCGTTGTTCTGGAATATGCCCATTAATACACCTGAAACAGTAATTCCTGCAAGGAAGCCTCCTAATACTTCGGGGCCAAAAGCAAATCCAACAATAATTGGTGAAAGAAGAGCTATTAATCCTGGCAACACCATTTCTCTAATAGATGCTTTTGTAGAAATATCTACACATTTTTCATATTCTGGTTTGGCTTTGTATTCCATAATTCCCGGAATTTCCTTGAATTGGCGTCTTACTTCTTTAACCATTTCCATAGCGGCTCTACCAACAGCAGCAATAGCCAAAGATGAAAAAATGTAAGGAATCATACCTCCAACAAATAAACCTGCCAAAACATCGGCTTTATAAATGTCGATACTGTCGATTCCAGCAACGCCTACAAATGCAGCAAATAAAGCCAAAGCAGTTAATGCTGCTGATGCAATTGCAAACCCTTTTCCTGAAGCAGCCGTAGTGTTTCCAACTGCATCAAGTATATCGGTACGGCCACGTACTTCTTTAGGCAACTCGCTCATTTCTGCAATGCCACCTGCATTATCTGCGATAGGTCCAAAGGCATCGATAGCTAATTGCATAGCTGTTGTGGCCATCATACCTGCGGCAGCTATTGCTACACCATATAAACCTGCAAAATAATGAGAGCCATAAATTCCGGCTGCTAATACCAATATTGGCAATACTGTGGATTCCATTCCTACAGCAAGTCCACCAATAATGTTAGTAGCATGACCTGTAGCAGATTGTTGTACAATCGAGTTAACAGGTTTTTTACCCATTGCTGTATAATATTCTGTAATGATACTCATTAAAGCACCTACAATTGAACCAACTACGATAGCATAAAATACATCTAGGTTCGTAAAATCAAACCCTCTGATTGAAAGATTAGTAGGAAGTAAATACATTACCAGAGGGTAAGAAGCCACAACAACTATAATAATGGAAGACCAGTTTCCTAAATTCAATGCTTTTTGTACAGAGCCATCTTCTCCGGAAATTCCAACTAACATCATGCCAATAATTGAAGCAATGATTCCGACTCCTGCAATAAGCATTGGTAATAACATTGGAGCCATTCCACCAAATGCATCATTAGAAGTAATTTCTTGGCCTAATACCATTGTGGCCAAAATTGTAGCTACATAAGATCCAAATAAATCAGCTCCCATACCGGCAACATCACCTACGTTATCACCTACATTATCAGCAATAGTTGCAGGGTTACGAATATCGTCTTCTGGAATACCGGCTTCAACTTTACCCACGAGGTCGGCACCAACATCGGCTGCTTTGGTATAAATACCGCCACCAACACGGGCAAAAAGGGCAATAGACTCAGCACCTAATGAAAATCCAGCTAGTACTTCGATAACTGTTTTCATTTCAACACCTGTAGCTACAAAGGTTTCAGGAACAAATATTTGTAATAAAACAATGAATACACTTCCAAGCCCTATAATGGCGAGTCCTGCAACACCAAGTCCCATAACAGATCCACCATTAAAAGAAACTTTTAATGCTTTTTGAAGACTTGTTCTTGCGGCTTCGGTAGTTCTAACGTTTGCTTTTGTAGCAATATTCATTCCTAGGTAACCAGCGAATGCAGAAAGAACAGCTCCTATTAAAAATGAAACTGCAATAATCGGACTAGAGTCTTCTACCAGTGTGCCTGAGTAGCCGAGTAGAATAGCAGTAATAATGGCAAAATAGGAAAGTACTTTCCATTCTGCTTTAAGAAAAGCCATAGCACCATCTGCTATATATTTAGCAAGTTCTTGCATTTTTGCTTCGCCAGCATCTTGCTTAGATACCCATGCGCTTTTAAACATCATTACAACTAAGGCAATCGCCCCCATTGCAGGGATTAAATAAATTATATTGTTCATACTATTTTTTCACGTTTTTAAAAAACTGTGCAAAGATATTAGAACATCTTTGAAAAGGAATAGAATAAGGGAAAAATATGGGCGAAATCTTTTATATTAGAAGTGTTTAAATTACAAGAGATGGTTTGTGGTAAATTTAGACAGCGGTATTGATATAATTAAGGAACTCAGATTTTGTGCTTTGCTCTTTAAATTTTCCACTAAAATAAGCTGTTCCAGTTTTACTGTTGGTGTCATTAACTCCTCTGGATGACACGCAAAGATGGTCTGCATCCATTACTACAGCAATATCTTCCGTTTTTAAAGTCTTTTTTAAATCCTCTGCAATTTGAATAGTAAGCCTTTCTTGCACTTGAGGCCGCTTTGCAAAATACTGTACAATACGGTTGATTTTAGACAATCCAATTACTTTACCTGATGAAAAATAGGCAACATGAGCTTTACCAATAATGGGTACAAAATGATGTTCGCAGTGAGAGTAAAAGGTTATTTCTTTTTCAACCACCATCTCACTATAATTAAACTTATTATTGAACAAGGTAGCAGACGGCTTATTCTCTGGATTCAACCCACTAAAGACCTCTTCAATGTACATTTTGGCTACTCTCAGTGGTGTGCCTCTAAGACTGTCATCTGTTAAATCTAGCCCAAGAGTTTCCATGATAGCTCTGAAATGTGATGCAATTTTTTCTATTTTTTCACCATTCGATAGGTCAAAGGCATCTGCTCGTAGAGGTGTGTCACTTGAAGATGCAATATGATTGTCCCCAGCATCTTCGAGTCGTGGGTTAGGCAGGGCATTGGACATAGTTTCGGGGTGTTTCGTATAATGTTATTTTCAAATCTAGTTGATGGTCGATTAATGGGCGTAATATATTGTAAATAACAATTGATATATTTTCAGCTGTAGGGATTAACTTTTTAAATTCCAGTAGTTCTTCATTCAAGTTTTTATGATCGAACTTATCAAGCACATGTTCCTTTATTACTTCACTTAATAACTTCAGGTCATATACAAACCCAGTTTCAGGGCTGGGGGTTCCTGTTAGTTGAACTATTAACTCATAATTATGGCCGTGATAATACTTATTATTGCACTTCCCAAAAACAACCTCATTCTTTTCAAAGTCCCAATCAGGGTTGAAAAGTCTATGTGCTGCATTAAAATGCTCTTTTCTAAAAACAGATACTTTCATGAATAATATGGGTTACTTCTTGTTTACATAAAACAATAATAAGGAGACATTACCTTAAATCCGCAAGGAACTTTGTGATGAAAGCCATAAGATGTTGTTAGTCAGGCGCTCGCACAGATATTTGGAACGGA
>CAZZML010000316.1:0-4229 GCA_964654735.1 uncultured Roseivirgaceae bacterium
AGCAACATGTCCATATTAGATAATACAAAAATGCTGTCCTAGTTAGAACTTAGCCATTAATGTTTGTAGAATGAACAGATTCATTACCCGTATTATCTTTTACTTTCAATTCTATTTTTCCTTTAAAATTAAAGCCTGAGCTTGGCTTTTCCGCCCAAATTAAACTTTTCTTTGGGTCGTAATTCATTAGAACCCACTTGCCATTTACAAGCATCGTAATTTTTGCGATACCAGAAAGGTTATCCGAAATTTTAAAAACCATTTCATCTTTATTTAAAATCAGAGGTTTAATAGTGGGAGGGATGCTATCTGCCAATAATGTATAACTTCCAAAGCTTCTGCTTCTAAAACTAATTTGGTTGCCCGTCCATTTACCTCCAACATAAGAGGAGTTTTTACCCCAAACGCTATATACTGCCCAAATTCGCTTGTTATTAACTTCTTTGGTGGGCTTAAAATTAACTGAGTAGCTTTTGTTTAGAGGAATATTGGAATTTCCAATGGTTATAATTTCAAACCCTGTAGTAGTATCTGTTTTGCTTTCTAATGTAAAATACAAATCTGAAAACAAGGTATTTTTTGCAAATTGAATATCTGCTGCCGAATTGTAGAACTCATAAGAAAGCCCTGCTTGAATAAAGGCTTTAATAGGCAACCGGTTAACCTCTCCCTGCCCGTTCGGCAGGCGGGCATTTACTGAAACAGAATCAGGAATGGATTTGGTTAAATCCCAGAGATATATGCTATTATTTCCTTTGGTATAGGTTGGGATTTGCTCAATTCTTTTGCCATTACTATAAAATAGTAAAGTGTCCTTTTTGCCAACTTTATATGTGAGGGTATGGCCATCTATCCTCCAAGGCTTAGACCGTAAAGTGTTTTTTGAAGGTTTAGACTGCTCCGATCCTTTTAATACAAATTTCACCTTGCTTTCATTTCCGTAAGAATCAGTTAAAGAGATATTTACAGAATAAATGGAGCCTTTTTTAATATAAAGGTATCCTTTATCAGTTGGCAAAGAATAGAAATCTAACGCATTTCCTTTATCTATATAAAGTTTATGGTATTTCTTACTGTCGTTAACCAAAGCTTCATAATTTACATACGTATAAAACTGCCGCCCTTTTGAAAATGGCCAAGTGTCAATGGCTGTAATTAAGTGAATTTTATTGTTTACTCTTACTTCAATTTTGTTAATGCCTGTTTTAAATCGGGTATTATTCATTCGGTCGTACGCATATAGCTCTAACCCAATTCTGCCAACGGCATTAATTGTGTCTTTAATAAAATAATCGTTTTTGTTGTATTCAAAAGGAATTTCGATGCGGCCAAATTCGCCATTTACACGGCTATTAATGTTAGAAGTAACTAAGGCTAAATTTTTAGCCAAAGGAGCTCTAATGTCAGTTATTTCTTCAAATCCATAATGCAAAGGGTTTAGCAAATCCTGATTTCTATTACGTACATCAAAATGCAGATGAGGCCCGCCACTAGAGCCTGAATTGCCCGAAAGTGCAATGAAATCACCCCTCTTTACTTTAAAAACGCTTCCATCAGGAAACACATTGAGCTTAAATTTCTTCTTGGCATATTGCTCTTTTCTTACATAATCGGCAATGTCTTTTCTAAAGGATTTTAGATGTGCATACACGGTTGTGTGCCCATTTGGGTGCTTAATATAAAGGGTATTTCCATACCCTCCTGGATTTACCGAAATCCTAAAAATATACCCGTCATCTGCGGCCAATATATCCAAGCCTTCCTGCCCACCTGTTCTAATATCAATACCTGTATGAAAATGCGATGATCGCAATTCACCCATTGTGCCAGCTAGCGTATTTGGTGCACCTGGTTTAACAGGGAACAACAAACCGGATTGAGCTAAGGAAGGATGGAAGTGAACACTAAGAAAAACTAAAAGGACAAGTTGGATTCGGGTTCTATTTAATATCAACATGCAGCATTTTTTCTGTACCAATAAAACATTCTAATTTGTCGCCAATGGCAACGGGGCCAACTCCTTTTGGGGTGCCTGTAAAAATAATATCTCCTTTTTTAAGCAAGAAAAATTTAGATAGGTAAGATACCATATAATCAAAACTAAATAGCATTAAACTGGTATCGCCTTCTTGCTTTGTTTCTCCATTTTGTTTTAATGAAAATTTGAGATTGTTAAGATCGAAATCTTTTTTGGAAACAAATTTTGAGATAGGAGCAGAGTCGTTAAACCCTTTGGCTATTGCCCAAGGAAGCCCTTTTTCTTTGGCTTTCGATTGTAGGTCTCTAGCAGTAAAATCTATGCCAATGCCAATCTCATCATAATAGGTATGGGCAAATTTTTCCTCTATATTTTTCCCCACTTTGCATATTTTTAAAAGTATCTCTACTTCAAAATGAATATCGGTAGAAAAGCTTGGGTAGTAGAATGGGCGGTTGCGTGTAAGTAACGCTGTTTCAGGCTTGGTAAAAATAATAGGCTCATCTGGTCGTTCGTTATTAAGCTCTGCAATATGGGCAGCATAGTTTCTGCCAATTCCAAAAATTTTCATACCAACTGTTTTATTGTAAAAAGTTATCTTTGTTTTAAAATTCAAAATTACTAATTGAACTTAAGTATTGTTAGTTTGCCATCAAAATTTTATTACTATGATTAAGAAAATAGTTTCATTCATTCTTTTAACAGTTGCGCTATTGGCTTGTGCTACCGTACCTGTAACCAATCGTTCTCAGTTATCTTTGGTGTCTAATGCAGAACTCATCCCCTTAAGCTTTCAAAACTATAAGCAGGTTTTAGTAGAGGGTAAGCTCTCTAATAACAAAGAACAAACTGCTATGGTAAAAAGGGTAGGGGTAAGAATACAAAAAGCGGTGGAGGAGTACATGGCCGATAATGGACTAAGTAGTCAACTTAATGGGTTTGAATGGGAATTTAATTTGATAGAGGAAAACACGGTAAATGCATGGTGTATGCCGGGTGGTAAGGTAGCTTTTTATACAGGTATATTGCCTATTTGCAAAGACGAAACGGGAGTAGCAGTAGTTATGGGGCATGAGGTGGCACACGCTATTGCTAACCATGGCAGGGAGCGCATGAGCCAGCAAATGGCACTGAATGGCATTTTAAGTGTGGGTTCTGTGGCTACAAGTACGAGTGCAAACCGATTAGATGATATTTTATTGCAGGCGGTTGGTGCAGCTAGCCCATTGGGGATGTTGAAATTTGGTCGCGACCAAGAGTCGGAATCTGACCGAATAGGATTGATATTTATGGCAATGGCGGGTTACGATCCTGCTGCGGCACCAGAATTTTGGGAGCGCATGTCGGCACAAGCCGGAGGTGCTCAACAGCCGGAATTTTTATCAACCCATCCTTCTTCCGAAACACGAATTGCTGATTTACAAAAGTGGCAAGCGGAGGCTAAAGGGTATTATAAGAAGTAGCTTTTTTAGTATATCCTTAAATCCGCAAGGAAAATCTATTACAAGCCATAATATGATGCCATTCAGTCACTTGCTCAATAGTTGGTACTCACCAATATGCTACATTTATTCCGTTCCAAATATCTGTGCGAGCACCTGACTAACAACATCTTATGGCTTTCATCACAAAGTTCCTTGCGGATTTAAGGCAATATTTAACCTGATAATATGTATAAACTTTTTTCGGTGTACTAACAAGAAGTAGTGGTTAGTGCCATCTTTCATTTTTATAACAAATTTCCAGGGAAAAACGAGCACGTATTGCAATTTATTAACAGATTCAATATCCTTATAACCTGAACCCGATTAATCCTACCATTCACAGAAACCCATTAAAGAGTAAGATTTTGGGCTTAAAATTCGCAAAACTAACGGGTTAATTTAAGGATGTTAAGTTCAAAAGATTGCTTTTTAGTTGGTTTTCCTTTAGGATTCATTGAAAATCTCCATTTATTGCGTTGATTTTGATCGAATTAATCCATTAGTTCTTCTCAAAACCGCCTTATAACTGGAGTTTTCAATGAACTGTGATGTGTAGTATTAATCGGGTTCAGGTTTATAATAAAGCAAAAGGTCTTGTTGCTTCTTGTTTACATTTTTCCGTATATATCTTACTTTTTCATCATCTAATCTGGCAAATCCCTCTTCAAATTTAAAAGTTAGGACATTGTAAAATCCACTTCCACCTCCTTTTAGCCTGGTAATAAATTGGTCATAAGTGGGCTGAGAAAATACCCCAATAGTGCAAG
>CAZZML010000317.1:0-4228 GCA_964654735.1 uncultured Roseivirgaceae bacterium
TTAAGTTTAATATGCACAGTATCACCTGCCTGTTTTTTAATAATTTTTCTTGTAGAAGCTTTCACGGGCATAAATAACAACCCATTGCTAGCCTCCTTCGCCAAAGTAGCCTTTTTTGCTACGGAGGCTGAATGGGGCATTAGTTTATAATGTTTTAGCTCAAAATCATCGATAAACCCACTAACAGTTACCCAGCCAAAGGGGTTCTTTTTATTTGGGGCTATTTCAGGAATTAGGGCATACGTCCAGCCTCCTTTTCCTTCAAATTTTTGAAGTTTATATTCTTTGCTTACAAGGTATTTCTTCATAAATTCTAAAGTGATTCAAGCCTTATTCATTACCCAAAACCAAAGGGGTGGTATTAAAAGAATATCATCATACCTGAGTTGCCTGTTGGCATTTGGGGTTATTTGGTAATGATAAAAGAGTCTAATGTTTTTTGCTTTTGTCGTGATGGTCTGAATGTCGAGAAAGGTCGAACTCAGGTTAATAAGTAAAGCCCTCTTTTCATTGATTCTTCATCAGAACTTTCATGTTTTCAGGCATTTCTTGGTACCCTTCTGGGATAATAAATATATCGTCATTAATCGCCTTTTGTTCAATCTTTTCAACCGTAACTTTCATGCTCATATCTTCGGTTTTAATAATATACTCCAGTGGCATACCCTTAATATTGAGCCCTTCCAGGCCTTTTATATTCATAGATTGAATTTTATTAGTATAGAAAATATCTACACTTTGTTTCTTTTCTTCAGAAACAACCGTAGCCTTTTTGCATACATACCCTGCTATTGTTTTCTCTTCACTCAGGTAGGTTACTTTATACTTGCTCGCTTTTAAGGAGTCAATATCATCTAATTCTTCTGAAGTAAATGTCATTTTAAAATTTTGACCCATGATTTTCATTAGCACTGTTGATACATGCTTTTCTGAATCGTTAAAGATAACTGTGGTGCCCATGGGCGTTACCATTTCGAACTTAGATTTTGTTTTTTTTATATAAAACGTTTGGGTATCGGGCATCATCGATTCTGATCCTTTCATTTCTGTAGGCAGGTCAAAATAGCTGATT
The DNA here is from genome assembly GCA_964654735.1 of uncultured Roseivirgaceae bacterium. Taxonomy (GTDB): domain Bacteria; phylum Bacteroidota; class Bacteroidia; order Cytophagales; family Cyclobacteriaceae; genus JAKISE01. Next base: position 1,073 of record CAZZML010000317.1, read on the forward strand.
TTATAGACAATAATTCCTTCGAAATCTTGAGCTAATACAGAAATAGACACCAAAAGACCAATAAGTGCAAATAATGACTTTTTCATAGACAGAATTAAATGGGTGAGCTCATAAAATGCATTAATCATACAAAGCTTATCAAATTTAGAGAATTGTTTCTCTTTTGCCATAGCCTCTATGATTTTATTATCATCCTGCAAATTTTTATTCCTTAAAAACTTTGCTGTTTTTCATAGTTTAAACATTGTTTGGCTTAACAACCCTTCGGGTTTACGGTTGTGTTCCAATTATAAAGCATTTTGGCAAATACTTTTTTCTTTGTGTAATAAGCTGTTGCACACCTGTGTGCAGAAGCACTCTAGTGTGCAGGCACAAAGTTACACAAAGGAAATACGAAGTTTCGCAGAGGGTCTAATTTATCTCTTGTGGCTTAAACACCATAAAATAGGCTGTTTTTATATTGTTTGCTTTTTTAAGTAGAACTTAGCCAATAGCCATAAAGGTTATTACCCTTCTTTTTTTAATAGAAGAGGAGCGTTCTTCTTTAAAGTTTAGTAATTCTAATAACTCAACACTCCTCTTCCTATTCGAAATTTTTACGCCCCAATAGGGATTTTTAGCATTACTTTTTCTAGCACCCAACAAATTTCGATTCTTCTTTTGCGCATTACTGCTATCTCTTGAAAAGCCTATTCCACCTGTCATAGCTACTAACTAAACCCAAGTCTTTCTTTTAATCCAGCAGGTAACTCTGGCAAACTTTTTCGCTGAACCAAATAGGTGTTTAGTCCAGATAACTCATTAAACACCCCATGATGATCTCTCGATTTACTTAGGTAATCAGCTCCTGTACTTCCGCCTGTTCCTGTACGCATTCCAATCATTCGGGCTACCATAGAAATGTGGCGGGCTCGCCATGTGCTCATTAGCTCATCAATTAATATAAGTGTATCTAATAATTGAAATGGGATTTGTAATAATGGATAATCTCGATATGCCAAAATAAACAAAGCGGCTCTATTGGCTTTGGCACTAAGCCTATTGCCTTTTAGCTTTCCTTCGGTATAAAAAAATTGTTCAAAAGTTTCTATGATGCTATCATCACTTTCATTTAATGTAGATGCAAAGGCTTTTTTGTAATCAATCCAAAAAGGGTGTGATTTAACTTCACCTGACTCTTTATAAAATGGAGCATCGAAAAATGGTATGCGTTCGAGCCAGACATTTAATAATTCAATTACGGAAGGTTGTGCTTCAATTTTGGCTATTTCATCAATATGTTCTTTGCGCAAATGGCTTTGGTAAAAAGTTTTTCCATGGCGATCTTCAAATTTAAGTCCCATCATTGCTTCCAACATTTTAAATTGAAAGCTTTGGAACCCAGAAGCGGGTCTCAATTTATCTCTAAAATCGAGAAAGTCAAGTGGTGTCATTGTTTCTAGCACATCAATTTGTTGTATGCCCAACTGCCAAATGGTGGCAATTCGTTTTAACCTGTGCACTACTGAAAACACATCGGGTGAATTATCGTTAATGGTGGGTTTGTTCATAATATCCACAATCGACTGCATTTCATATTTCATTTGCTTAAACCAAAGTTCGTATGCTTGGTGAATGATAATGAAGAGCATTTCATCGTGTGCTTCATCGCCCGCCAACCCACTTTCGGTTTGTTGCGCATTTAAAATCTTATCCAATTGAAGGTAGTCGGAGTAATAAACGTTTTTTGCCATTATTGATTTATTAGATTACACCTTAAAAATAAGTTAATTCTATTGGAGAATTATATCGCCATCGATATTAAGTTGGTGGTGAAGTTTTTTTGCAACGTCAAGGGTTATTTCTCTTTTTCCTTTTAGGTACTCACTAACCCTGCTCTTAGGAATATCAAGTTTAATCGCCAAATCCGATTGTTTTAAGCCCATTTCATACATTTTTAGTTTGATTACATCAATGAGAGAAGGGCCTTCAATGGAATAAAATTTATCTTCATAGTCGGCCACTAAATCCGAGAGCCTATCGAACATAACAAATTCAGGATTGTTATAATCAAACTCACCATTCAATTTAATAAGTAATTTTTCAAGCTGTCTTTGAACTAGCTCATATTGTTTTTTTGTTTCTATTGATTTCATGACGTTAACATGTTGACACATTAATTTTATCGTACTCTGCGTGCGTACCAATCCACCTTATATATACTTTTTTCGAAATGTATATAATGATGGTCACCAACCTAAAGTCATTCCCCTTAATATTAAACACAACTCTGTTATTTCTAACATAATCTGCTGTTCTAAACTGGTTTTTAAGATCATTCAAATTTTCCCGTTCTGCCTTAGTGGTCTGCTTATACCATAGTTCAAGTGCAGTTTTACTACTTGATTGTTTTAGGTAATAATGGCTAAGTTCTAACTAGGACAGCATTTTTGTATTATCTAATATGGACATGTTGCTATTTGCTTAAAACTTAAAGAATGTCATTTCGTAGTGCAACGGAGAAATCTTTGCCGCTTATAGTAACAGGCTACATGGTCAAGATTCCTGCGGAATGACTTGCAGGGACGGTTTTAGTGGAATATATAAGCATTTTAGCTGTATTAATTAGAACTTAGCCGTAATAATCAATAATTTTCTTTTTAGATACCACTCGCATTTGCCCAAAGTTACAATATACCTTAAATCCGCAAGGAATTATCAAATCTGATTAAAACCTTGCTTTTTGAGTTTGAATGACCTTTTATCGTAATAATACGATTCACCCAAATGGGTGAAAGTCAAAACACTTAAAATCTATCATTACAAATAGTAAACGACTATTTATTCTTTGTTGAAGGATTTCCTTGCGGATTTAAGGATATATGTAATTATTAAGCAAGTATTGTAACTCTTCTGTGATAATTTGCATAACAAAAAGATAATTTGCACATTAAAAAATGCCATCATACTTTTGAAGTAGAAAATCCGATAAGGATCAAATTATTAGCGGCCGTTGCCAACGAAAGCAGGCTGTCGCGACAAGGATAACAGAAAGTGTCCTTAAGCTGTCCCGATTAATCGGGATTTTTTTATTAGGGGTTTTTCAAGCTTTATTGGTGTTGTTACTCAGGCACGTAGCAATCTTCTTCCGTGCTTTCTATTGCAGTACTCATTTGT
>CAZZML010000318.1:0-4213 GCA_964654735.1 uncultured Roseivirgaceae bacterium
AGAGCTTTTGGTGTTGGAGTAGGATATCAACGCTTTCATTGGAAAGGGTTATTTACAACTGTACAAGCAACCCCATTTATTAAGCAATATTATGATGCAAATAACAATAAAGTTCAAAAGGGTTTTCAGTTGTATCTCCAACTAATAGCAGGTTACCGTTTTGAATTTTTTAAGAAACGCTGGTATGTGGAACCAGCTCTTGCACTTAAATATTGGCCGATTGACACCAATTATCCAACAAATTTTGCAGAAATTGAAGAGGGGAAACCTAAATATATATTTGAGCCAAGTCTAAATTTCGGTTTTAAGTTTTAGTAAATCTGTTATCTCTAACAAGCACACTTAATTACTAAACAGGAATTGCAGCAGCAATGCCTACTATACTAATTAAAGACAATAATATTGGGCCGTAATTACAAATATCTTAAATTCAACTATCTCAGAAAGCTTGGAATTGAAGGATCAAAAAAACCTACCAGCTAATATAATATGAGTACAAATAGAATTATCAAAACATCACTATTCGTCTTATTTCAAATTACAAGTAGCATAGCATTTGGGCAAAATTTATCACAAACCGTTCGCGGAACAGTTATCGACAAGGATTCGCAGATGCCAATTATTGGAGCCAATGTAGCTATTGTGGGAAGTAACCCATTTCTTGGAGCAAGTACGGATGTAAATGGAGTATTTGAAATAAAAAAAGTTCCAGTGGGTAGAGTTAATATTCAGGTAACTGCCATTGGGTACGAGCCGCAATTGCTGTCCAATATAATAGTAGAATCGGCTAAAGAAACGGTGCTTAATGTAGAAGGTACAGAATCGTTTGAAATGCTAGAAGCCGTGGTTGTAACTGCGAGAGAACGCAATAGCGAAACGGTAAGCCAAATGGCCACGGTAAGTGCAAAAACAGTTACAGTAGAAGAAACTGGAAGGTATGCAGGTTCATTTAATGACCCAGCCCGTATGGTTTCCGCCTTTGCAGGAGTTGCGGGTAGTTCCTCCGCAAGTAATGATATTGTGGTTCGGGGTAATTCACCAAGAGGAATCTTATGGCGCTTGGAAGGCATGGAAATCCCTAACCCGAATCATTTTGCGGATGAGGGATCAACAGGTGGCCCTGTAAACACCTTGAACGCCACAATGTTGGCAAACTTTGATTTTTTCTCTGGTGCTTTCGCTCCCGAATATGGGAATGCACTTTCCGGAGTCTTTGATGCCAAATTCAGAACCGGTAATAATCAAAAAAGTGAACGATCTATTTCTATTGGACTGCTGGGTGTTGAAGCAACTTTGGAAGGCCCCTTTAGTGAAAAATACAACGGTTCTTATTTGCTTAATTACCGTTATTCTAGTCTTGACTTATTGAGTAAGACAGGCATAATTGACTTTGGCGGAATTCCTAAATACCAAGATGCCTCTTTTAAAGTCAATCTACCTACAAAATCACTTGGTAATTTCAGCATTTTCGGACTAGGAGGAAATAGCCGCATTTTGGAAATTAGAGAAACGAAAGAAAATGGAGTCGACAAGGTTACCGGAAAAACGGATGTACAGAATGCATTGAGTGTTATTGGTATTAATCATAACTATATGCTCAGCCCAAACAGCTACCTCCATTCATACATATCCATTTCAAGTACGAGTAGTAAAATTATTAATGAGCATTTGAATGAAGGCACTGGAGCATTTTGGGACTATTATACCCAAGAATTTGGTAATACAACCATGAGAGCTTCCTCCTCATACAATCATAAATTAAATCGTAAAAACACGATTAATACGGGTGTTATTTTTTCAAGGATGGAATATAACATGCACTCGGAGATAGATCCTGACAACACGGTGCCGGTTAATAAAATAAATGCTTCAGGTAATACAAGTATGGTTCAAGGTTACGGAACGTGGAAGTATCGAATTACCAAAAACTTGTTAATGGTGAGTGGGCTGCATTTCACGCAGTTGTTTTTGAATAATAACTTCTCTCTTGAACCTAGATTAGGGATGAAATATAAGTTAAGCAAAAAACAGTATTTCAGTTTCGGAGCTGGTCTTCACAGCAAAGTAGAAAGTATTTCAGTTTATATGACTAATGTAGAAGGGTCAAATGGCAGGTATGAGAATGAGAACTTAGAGCTAACGAAATCGATGCACCTGGTGGCTGGGTTTGGTCGTGATTTTAACTCAAACTTAAGTTTTAAAGCTGAAGTATATTATCAATACTTGTTTGATGTACCAGTAGAGAACGATACAAATAGCTCATTTTCTATGCTTAACAAAACTACTAGCTTCGTTAATTTGCCATTGGTTAGCGAAGGAACGGGAACTAATTATGGACTGGAATTAACGTTAGAACGATATTTTAGCAATAATTACTACTATATGATGACCGCCTCCATTTACCAATCAAAGTTTACTGCTTTAGATAACGTAAAAAGGAACACTCGTTTTAATGCCAATTATGTAGGTAATATTGTTTTAGGGAAAGAATTTAAGCTTCGCTCTAAAAAGAAGAATAAAATTCTTGCCATAAATGCCAAAATTTCTTTGCTAGGTGGGAATAGATATACTCCAATTAATTTAGAAGAATCCATTATTAAAGATGAAACGGTTTTGGATGCCAATCAAATATTTGGCAAGAAAGGAGATGATATTTTTACCGCTAACTTAGGGGTAACGTATCGCATAAACAGAAAAAAAGTGACTCATGAGCTTAAGTTGGATATTCAAAATATAACCAATAACCAAGCCGTGATAGGAAGGTATTACAATGGTAAGGACCAAACTATTAAAGAGTTTTATCAACTTTCGTTGATTCCTAATATCATGTATATTTTGAAGTTTTAGGGTGAATTAAAATACTACACAATGCGTGAATTAGGTAAACCTATTCAAATAACGGTTTTGCAACTATTGAAAGAAACATTTTAATAGAGACTGCAGCTGCTGAATATTATATAGTTGCACAAAAGGTAGATATGCTAATTAAGACAAAAAATAATGAAACTAAAACAAATAAAAAAGTGGTTATTACGCATAACCTTTATAATAGCAACAATCATTACTATGGGTGTTGTTTTTGCAAATTATGAATTGAAGCATATGTTTGGTGGTTATACCGAAGTGGTAGATGCAACTCAATTTAATATCATTTCTAAACCTACAATTATTACAAACGTTAACGTACTTTCTCCAGACGGAAAGGGTTTTATTAAAAATCAAAACGTATGGTTAGATAATGGGGAAATTATTAGTATTGACACAATTAATCAAGTTTCAAAAGAGAATTTAATTATTAATGGACAGGACAAGTATTTAATACCAGGATTAATTGATTCTCACGTTCATACTTGGCAAAGCCCCAATGATTTACTCCTTTACCTAGCCAATGGCGTTACGCATATACGCGAAATGATGGGAAGCTCCCAACACTTAAAATGGCGTCAGGAAATTGAAGAAGGTAAACGCCTTGGACCCAAAATGTTTGTGGCATCAAATAAAATCCAAAGTTTTGGACTATTCGAAGGATGGTTTATGAACTGGATTCAAGGAAATATTAATTTAAACAAAACTGACAATGCCATATCTACTCTTCATTTGTTATCAAATGAGGGTTATGATGCGGTGAAACTTGGAAGCCTTCTCAATAAAGAGAATTATATGGCAATGAGTTCTGCTACTGAGAAGGTAAATATCCCATTAATTGGACACTTACCTCTTTCTGTTGGTTTGAAAGAGTTATGGAGTTCAAATCAAAAAGAGGTAGCGCATATTGAAGAAATTGTAAAAGCGTTAAGAACTGAATTTGGGAGAGTAAATATTGAGAACAGAAATGAATTTTTACAGTTTGTTCAGAGTCGTAGTGATGAAATAGCAGACAATTTATTAAAAAATGAAATTGTAATTATTTCTACACTATCGTTGACCAAAAAATTTTCCAGACAAAAATTTGGCCTTGATATGTTGCTCAAAGAAATTCAACTGCCATATGCAAACCCTGGACTAATTGAAGGCACTTTGCTTACTTCAAGAGGGTTGGGTTGGTTACCTGAGGTAAATCTATATCGCCTTCCTGAAAACCTTAATTCCAAGGAACAATTACGTAGAAAGAATTATTGGAATACATACACCAAAGCTCATCAAATAATGTTTAAAACGATGGTAGATAAAGGTGTTCAAATTTTGGCAGGTACAGATTCCAATATTCCTGTTA